>JAYUQJ010000209.1:0-4145 GCA_043756825.1 Betaproteobacteria bacterium
GCCAGCATGCCGAAGCCGCCCAGCGCCAACAGGGCCAGCGTGCCCGGCTCGGGCACGGTGGCCACCGCCAGGCCGTTCAAGGCATCCATCCCGAGCCCCCCCACCAGCGCCGCTGCACCCGTGGCCAGATTGATGTTGTACAGGCCCTGGCTACCCCCCACCCGCAGCGATGCAAAGGCCGTGTTGCTGCCGCCGGCATCGGTGAATATGTCGAAGCCCAGAAAGCTGTCCACCACCACACCCAGCGAGCCGACGGTGTTCAGCACGCCGGCGTTAGGTGCGGCCGTGGTCACCAGCGTGTTCAACAGGTAGTCCAGGTAATACAGCGTGGTGCCCGTGCCAGGCAACCTGTCGTTGTTGGTGTAGGCCGCGTCGATGATGTTCGGGTCGACACCGCTGTTCACGTCGCCCGCCGCATAGGCCAGCGCGGTGTCGACAATGGTGCCGCCAGTCGTCACGTTGATGCGGTGGTTCTGGTCGCCTGCACCCACCACGCGAAGCCGGTCAGCGGCGGGATTGAAATCGATACCCATCAAATTGGGCACGGCCGGGGCGGACGTGCTGACCAGGGTGGTGGCGCCCGTGCCGGTGTCGACCCGGTAAATGTTGCCGGAGCTCGACTGGTAGCCGTACATCCGACCATCCGCCGGTCGAAAGTCGATGCCGTCGAGTTGCATCGTTGCGCCGGACAGGGCCCCCACGGTGGTCACCGTCATCGGCGACGAGGTGTCGAACATGACCAGCGTGGTCTTGTTGTTGGCCAGGGCATAGGCCGGCGCGGCCTGGGCCGTGCCGGCCCAGCACAGGCTGGTCAGCGAAAGGGCAAATGCAGAGACGGTACGAATCATGGGTGAGCACTCCAAGAGGTGAATTGATGTAACAAGCGCCTGCCGTTGCCACAGCTTTGAAACCGGCAAGGCCATGCATCGACCGGGCAGGTCCGGGTGACTACGAAGTTCCAGCAGCCGCAGATGCGCTGATTGCACCGCCACCCCTTGATCCGGGGGGTAAGCCCAAGGTACCCGGCTTCAGCGTCGCGTGCCGCGCTGCGGCGGCAGTGCCGACCGGGCCCGCCGCCGCTACGGCGTCAACAAACCCAAGTGCCAAGGGCCGTGGCCCAGCCAGTGCCCGTGCGGCCGGGTTTCAGGCAGCGCGCCGCTGTGCGCTCACCGGGCCGTGACGATCGTCACCCGGCGGTTCTCGGCGGCATCGGGGTGCTGCGGGTTGAGCAGCTCGGAGGAGCCCTTGCCCACCGGCTGCAGGCGGTCGGCCAGCACGCCAAGCTTGCCGGTCAGGTAGGCCACCACCGCCTGGGCCCGGTCCTGCGACAGCTTCTGGTTCAGGTCGGCGCCGCCGCGCGGGTCGGCATGGCCCTCGATGCGGAAGGCAAAGCCCGCCAGCCGGTCTGACTGAAACGCCCGGGCCACTTTTTCAAGCACCTGGATGGTCTCGGCCGACAACTCGGCCGAACCGGTGGCGAAAGTGATCAGCAGATTGGCCTTGCCAGGGCCGGGCGGCTTGCTGGCAGCCGTGGGCCGCAGCGTCGGGCGCAGGCTGCGGGTGGCGCCGCTGGCGGCCTGGGCTTCGGGTGGCGGCTCGACCTCGAGCGCGTCCATCAGCGCATCTTCAGTCACCTGGCTTGCTTTGAGCAGCGGTGCGCCGGGCTGGGCCGCCGCTGTGCCGCCCCAGGCCAGCAGGGCCGCTGCGGCCAGCCAGGCCAGGCTGCGGGACGGATTGCACAAACGCTGGGAAAGCGACATGGCGGGCACCTCAGAGGCTGTTGACGAAATGAATGGCACCCACTCAGTGCGGTACAAGGACAGGCGACCTTGTATCACCGGCGGGCGCCTTCGAGCTGCCGCTGTTCGAACACATAGTCGGCGCCGGCCTCGTGGCCACCCGAGCGCGAGGCGCCGTACTGCGGCCTCTGCGGCAGCTGCCGGGCCACCGCAAAGCGCACCTGCTCGAACAGGTTGCTGCCGGGCCGCCAGGTCGAGACCTGCGCCAGAGACTGCATCAGGCTGTAGGCAAAGGGCGAATGGCCGTCCTTGCCACTGTCGAACACCGGCTCGTTGCCGCCGGAGCTCATCACCACCGCAGCGCGCCGGCTGAGCAGCGCGCCCGGGTCTTGTGCCGCCGAGCTGGCGCGGATGCGCTCTCCGGTAACCAGGCCGCCCGAGTAGCAGCTGTCGGAGATCATCGCCGACTGCGACGCCGGCAACTGGCGCAGCACCCGGTCGATATCGGCATTGGCGATCCAGGTCTCGGGCCGTGTGGCATCGGCATCGGCCGCTTGCCAATAGCCCTGGCCGGTCTTCTCGACCAGTTCACCATGGCCGGCGTAGTACAGCACTACCGAATCGGCCGGTCCGACCTCGGCAGTGAGCTGGTTGAGCACGCGGAAGATGGTGGCCCGGTCGGGGTTGTCCAGCACCACGGTCTCGTAGCCCAGGTGGGACTCCAGCGCATCGGCCACCGCACGCGCGTCCTTGACCGCATTGCCCAGGCGCGGGATGCGGGCGTCGGCATATTGATCAATGCCGATCAGCACCGCGATCTTGCGCCGGATTTGCGGCAGGATCGCCGCCTTCACATTGCGCCGCACTGGCAGCCCGATCGCCGTCGCCGCAGGCGCTGCGGTGGCCACCTGGGCCGGCCCGGCCGGCGCCGCAGTGGGGGCGGCCGTGGGGGCGGCCGTGGTGGCTGCCGGGGTGGCTGCCAGCGTTGCGGCCGGCAGCGGCGCCGCCGGGGGGCTGGTCCCCGCAGCCGGGCCGGACGGCAGCGCTACCGGCGCTTGCTCCACCACCCGGGCATTCGAGATCGCCAGGCCTTGAGTCGCCGTGGTGATCATCAAACACTGGCCGCTGGTGGCCTGCTGTGCGCTGGCGCAGCCCGGGGCATCGGCCAGGGACGGGTTCTGCTCCAGCCGCGAAAGGGCCTGCTGGAACACCGCTTTCTTGTACTGGTCGCGCGCCGCCAGCACGGCGACCAGGGTCTCTTGCGACATATTGGCCAGGTCCAGGCTGACAAAGGTCTGCTTGTCGCCACCCACGCCGGGCAGAACCGCCTGCACCACATCGAGCGCGCGGCCGCTGCCGGCCGAGGTGACAGCCGGCGGCAGCAAGACCGTGGCCAAGGCGCTGACCTGGCTGCTGGCCACCTCTTGGGGCGGCGCCAGCACCACCGGCGGTGCCACCAGGATCAGCGCATTGGCGTTGGACGGCGCCTGGCTGAACCCATAGTTGGCCGCGCTGAGCCCGCCGCCATCGATCGCATAGCGCCCGGGCTCGCTGGCCGGCGTGGCGGGCGTCTGGAAGGCCAGCGTCCCGGTGGTGGCAGTGGCCAGGGTTTCGCCGGCGAGCAGGCCGGTCACCCGGCCCGTGAGCACCGGCAAGGGGCTGCCGCGGGTGGCACTGGCGGGGTCGGCGCGGTAGACCAGGGGGGCCGGTGTGATGGACGCGCTGAATGGGCCGGCCGCCACCTCGGCCACGCGGTAGTTGCCCGCATCGGCCCCGGCGAGGCCGAAATTGCCGACCGTCACCGCCTTGGCCATGCCGACGTTCTTGTCGACGAATTGCGCATTGGCACGGCCTGCCACCGCGTCCGTGCCCAGCACACCGGTCAGCGCAAAGCCGGAGACCTGGCCCAGGGTGGTGCCGTCGTAGACCTTGTCGGCCACGCCCGTGGCGCTGATGCCCAGGTCACGCCGGGTGATCTGGCCGCGGCTGGTGGCCGACGCGACCTCGTAGTTCGCCGCATCGGCGCCGGCCAGCGCCACCCCGCTGAGCAGCAGCAGCTTGTTGTCGCCCACCTGCTTGTCGGCAAAGCTGCCAGCGCTGGCGGCTGCGCTGACCTGATCCTCGCCCACCAGGCCGCTCACCGCCAGGACCAGGCCCTCGGGCAAGCTGGCAGCACTGGTGCCGTCATAGACCTTGCGGCTCAGCGGGCTGCCCGGCGCACTGCCGATGGTCAGACCCCTGGACCGGATGCTGGCGGACGTGCTGAGTTCCGGCAGGCCGGCCTGGTAGTTGCCGGCATCGCTGCCCGACAAGGTCAGCTGGGTCAGCGTCACCCGCCTGCCGCTGCCGGCCTGCTTGTTGTCGAACTGCGCCACACCCCCCGGTATGACCTGGTCGCCATCCACG
>JAYUQJ010000210.1:0-4145 GCA_043756825.1 Betaproteobacteria bacterium
GCCCGCTCGACGCCCTGCAGCACCTGCCGGTGTTCATCGCCGCCGGCCTGGCACTGAACCTGACGCCCGGCGCCGACATGGCGCTGATCGCACGGGCCAGTGCCAGCCAGGGCTGGCGCGCCGGGGCTGCGACGGCGCTGGGGGTGGGTGCCGGCTGCTGGGTGCATACCGCCGCGGCTGCGGCCGGTCTGGGTGCGGTGCTGGGCGCATCGCCCCTGGGCCTGGCCCTGCTGCGATGGGCTGGCGCAGCCTACCTGCTCTGGCTCGGCCTGGCCCTGTGGCGCGCCGGTACCGGCGCGGGCCAGGGGGCAGCGCTTGCGGATGATGCCGGTAGCACCCCGGTCTTCCTGCGGCCGTTCTGGCGACACTTCCGCCAGGGCTTTCTGACGAATGCGCTGAACCCCAAGGTGGCGCTGTTCTTCCTGGCCTTCGTGCCGCAGTTCATCCGGCCCGGCGCGGCCCAACCGGCCCTGGCCTTCGCCCTGCTGGGCACGCTGTTCGTCGTCAATGCGACGCTGGTGAACCTGGCTTTCGCGGCCGGCATTGCCGGCCTGCGTCGGCGGCTGGGCCGGCAGGCCGGCTGGCAGCGCCTGGGCCGCTGGCTGAACCGAGGCGTGGGGCTGCTGTTCATCGCGCTGGGTGCGCGCCTGGCCTGGGGCGATCACCCGGCTTGATCGGCGTGGGAGAGCGCACCGGCCGGCCGCCCGGCCGGATCGGGCAACAGCCGCTGCACCAGCGGGTGCAGCACCCGCTTCTCGGTGGCGATCGCGAAGAACTGTTCCACCAGCCCGCCGCACAGCGCCACCTGGGCCAGGCCATAGCGGCCGACCAGCTTGTCGTCCAGCCCGCTGGCCGCAGGGAACACCCCATGCCGGCAGCGGCAAAGGTGACCATCAGGGCGCTGTCCTCGAACTCGCCCACCACGCGCGGGCGGACGCCCAGGCGCTCGAACCACTGGTCCAGGCGCTGGCGCGATGCCGCATGCGCCGTCGGCAGCAGCACCGGCACATCGGCCAGTGACTGGGTAAACCCGGACTGGCAGGCCGCCATCCAGGCCGGCGGCGCGTACCAGGCCAGCGGCGAGGCACCCAGGGCATGGCTCTGTACACACGCAGGTTGCAGTGCGCCGGCGCCGGTCGGTCGGCCAGCACCACGTCCAGGCGGTGCAGCGCCAGGTCGGCCAGCAGGTCGTCGAACTCGCCTTCGTGGCAGAGCAGCCGCAGGCACGGAGCGTCGATCACCGGCTGCAGCAGCCGGCGCACCACCAGCTTGGGCAGCCCGTCGGAGATGCCCACCACCAGGCGTACCGACGGGGCGCTCACCGCGTCGCGCACCCGGCCGGGCAGTTGCTCGCCCAGCGCGAAGATCTGGTCGGCCTGCTGCAGCGCGGCCTGCCCGGCCTCGGTCAGCGCCAGGCTGCGGCCGGCCGGCTTGAGCAGCGCATGGCCCAACGCACGCTCGAACTCGCGCACCTGGCTGCTGACGGTCTGCACCGCCATGCCCAGGCGGGCCGCAGCCCGCGCCGTGCCGCCCTCCTTGGCCACGACCCAGAAGTAGTACAGATGGCGGTAGCTGAAATCCAGGCTCATGGGCGTCCTTTTGAACAGGTTTTCTCGAAACTTGAGTCATCAATGTTCTGCTTTTTCAAGCGTTCGCGCAGCCCTAAGGTCGCCTTTCCCGACAACCCGCCTGGAGACCTCCTATGCAAGTGCTTTTCGAATCCCGTGACCCCGAAGCCGCCGGCCTTCGTGATTGGGCCGAGCAACGGCTGCGTTTTGCGATGGGTCGCCTGCGCACCGTGGTGCCGCGCGCCAGGCTGAGCCTGACCGACATCAACGGGCCGCGCGGTGGCGTAGACAAGCAATGTCGGCTGGCGCTGAGCACAGAAGGCGCCGGCGCGGTGGTGATCACTGCGGTGGCCACCGACTGGCGCACCGCGCTCGACAGTGCCCTGGCCCGGGCACCTCGGCTGCTGGTGCGGCAGTGGCGGCGCAGCCATGCTGCGCTGCCCGGCACGCCCTACCGCATCCAGCGCGGCGCGGCTACCGGCGGCTGAGCCGCACTGCCCCCCCTTCGCCACCCCCCTCCGATCGGCCGGCCCGGCGTTGCCTTGCCGCTGCCGGTCTGCCACCGCCCCCCAACCCAGGGTCCCCCCATGCGCCACTACCCCCGCAACAGCCCCCAGGCCGCCGCCCGCATCGTCACCCTGGCGATGCTTTCGGACGGCCACCTCGCCAAGCTCGAACTCGACTTGTTCGACCGTCTGGACGTGGCGGCACGGATCGGGCTGGACCGTTCGGCGATGCCTGGCATCGTGCATGCCTTTTGCGAGGACCTGCTCAGCACCGCCCACCTGGGATGGGCCGATGCCTGCCGCATCGACGCCTGCACACTGGCCGCCCTGATGCAGGACATCGACGACCCGGCGCTGCGCCTGACACTGCTGCAGATCTGCGCGCAGGTGGTCGATGCCGACGCCCATGTGGCCGACGGCGAGTCGACGATGTTGATGGCGGCGCTGGACCACTGGGGCCTGCCCAGCGCCCCGCTGGTGTCGCAACCGGCCTGACGGCCGCGCCACCGTCCAACCGCCACCCTGCCCCCTCGCCACCTGTAAGGCCCCCCCGACGTGGACGCCCTGTTCGACCTGCTGCAATCGCCCCTGCTGGGCAAAGCCGCCTGGGTCTGGCTGCTGTTCCTGGGGGTGGTGATATCGGCCTGCTGGCCCTCGACCTGGGGGTGCTGCACCGGCATGACCGCGAGATCGGCGTGCGCGAGAGCCTGCTGCTGTCGGGCGGGTACATCGGCATCGCGGCGCTGTTCGGCGCCTGGGTCTGGTGGTACCTGGGTGCGCAGAGCGGCACCGAATACTTCACCGGCTACCTGATCGAGAAGTCGCTGTCGATGGACAACGTTTTCGTGATCGAGATGATCTTCAGCGTGCTGGCCATCCCGCGCCCGGTGTAGCACCGGGTGCTGTTCTGGGGCATCGTCGGCGTGGTGGTGCTGCGCGCCTTGATGATCGGGCTGGGCGCCGTGCTGATCCACCAGTTCAGCGGCGTGCTCTACCTGTTCGGCGCCTTCCTGGTGTTCACCGGCATCAAGATGTGGACGATGGCCGACCGGCAGCCCGATCTCGCCAACAGCGCCCTGCTGAAGTGGCTGCGCCGGCACCTGCGCGTGACGCCCGGGCTGCACGGCAGTGCCTTCTTCGTGCACCTGCCCGACCCCGCCAGCGGCCGACCGGTGCGCTGGGTCACGCCGCTGTTCCTGGCGCTGGCGATGGTGGAGGTGATCGACCTGGTCTTCGCGGTGGATTCGGTGCCGGCCATCTTCGCGATCACCGACGACCCCTTCATCGTCTACACCAGCAACATCTTTGCCATCCTGGGCTTGCGGGCGCTGTACTTTGCGCTGGCAGCGATGGTGCACCGCTTCAAGTACCTGAAATACGCGCTGGCTGCGGTGCTGGTGTTCATCGGCGCCAAATTCTTTGCGACGGGCCTGATCGGCAAGACGCCACCGGCGCTGTCGCTGGGCGTGACCTTCGGCCTGATCGCCGCCGGGATGCTGTGGTCAGTGTGGAAGACGCGGGACCAGGCGGCAACGCCCGCTGCCCTGCTCGCTCCGGCGTTGCCGACCGGCGGGTCAGACGGCCCGGTCGGCTGAGACCTGCCGGCTGCGGTCAACCCCGGTGCGGTGGTACACCAGCACCCGGCCCTTGTAGGCCAATCCGTCCGCTCCACGCCCGGCCGTTGCCAGCCGGGACTCGCTGCGCTCGAAGCCGCGCAGGTCCATCTGGCGGTTGAAGGCGGCGCGGTTGCCCCGGTCGGGGTCGATGATCCAGACCTCGGCACAGGCCGATGCATGGCGGGTGATGTAGCGCGCCAGCTGGCCGTCCTCGTCGCGCTCGTAGAGCAAGTCGCTGCCGATGATCAGGTCGAATCGGCCCTGCAGCAGCGGGTCGGCCGGCAGGCCGGCGTACGGCGGCAGCGGCAGGCCCCAGCGGCCATGCCGGTACTTCAAGCCGGGCAGGCCGTTCAGGCGCAGGTTCTCGGCCAGGAAGGCCCGGGCCAGCGGATGGCAATCGCTGGCAGTGACATCGGCGCCCCGGCGGTGCCCCACCAGGCTGGCCAGCCCGAGGC
>JAYUQJ010000211.1:0-4144 GCA_043756825.1 Betaproteobacteria bacterium
TCGCCATAGCCCGGGCTATGGCTGCGCTTTGCGTCTAGATCGAGCACGTTTTGTGGCGTTGCTCGGTCACGCTCGAAATCCTCTCAGTCTCTGAGTCCGGGCTGATGCGCGGCCCTGGCGCGGCTGCGGCCAAGGCGCAGGCGCGGGCCGGCGTCATCGCAAGGCCTGCGGCGGACCGATTGGATGCGGTCGTGCGGGCTGGTCGCCGTGGGGGGCGGGCGCCGGCTTGTCACCCCGGGGTACCGCCGCGCGAGGCCGGCGCAGCATACTGCCGGCCTGCCATGCCCCCTGCCCCGCCCTGACCCGGAGACCCCCGAATGGCCCGCATCGTCTACCTCACCCAGATCGAGATCGACCACGGCGCAGTGCGCATCCTGCCCGAGGAGTGCCAGCGCGTGGGCATGAAAAAGCCGCTGATCGTCACCGATGCCGGCGTGCGCGACGCGGGCGTGCTGGCCCAGGCCCTGGCCGCGCTGGGCGCCCTGCCCCATGCGGTGTTCGACCAGACGCCCAGCAACCCCACCGAAGCCGGCGTGCGCGCGGCGGTCGAGGTCTACCAGACCCAGGGCTGCGACGGCCTGATCGCGGTGGGTGGCGGCTCCAGCATCGATCTGGCCAAGGGCGTGGCCATCCTGGCCACCCACCCCGGGGCGCTCAAGACCTACGCCACCATCGAAGGCGGCAGCCCCAGGATCACCGACGCGGTGGCGCCACTGATCGCCGTGCCCACCACCGCCGGCACCGGCAGCGAGGTAGCGCGCGGGGCGATCGTGATCGTCGACGATGGCCGCAAGCTGGGCTTTCACAGCTGGCACCTGATGCCCAGGATCGCCATCCTGGACCCTGAACTGACCCTGGGCCTGCCGCCCGGCCTGACCGCCGCTACCGGCCTGGACGCGATCGCGCACTGCCTGGAAACCTTCATGGCGCCAGCGATCAACCCGCCGGCCGACGGCATCGCACTCGATGGCCTGGCCCGCGGCTGGGCCCATATCGAGCGCGCCACCCGCGACGGGCAGGACCGCGAGGCACGCTGGAACATGATGAGCACCAGCATGCAGGGCGCGATGGCGTTCCAGAAAGGCCTGGGCTGCGTGCACTCGCTGTCGCACAGCCTGGGCGGGGTGAATCCGCGGCTGCACCACGGCACGCTCAATGCGATGTTCCTGCCGGCAGTGGTGCTGTTCAATGCGCCGGCCGACAGCATCCAGAAAGAACACCGCCTGCAACGCATCGCCCAGGCCATCGGCCTGCCCGGCTGCAGTGCCAGCGGAGCCGAGGTGGCCGACGCGATCCGCGCCCTCAATGCCCGGCTCGGCCTGCCCAGCGGCCTGGCTGCGATGGGGGTAGGCGCCGACCTGTTCGAGCGCGTGATCGACGGCGCTATGGCCGACCATTGCCACAAGACCAATCCGCGCCTGGCCACCCGCGACGACTACCGGCAGATGCTGGACGCGTCGATGTAGGCCGGCGTCTGCAGTCCGGCAGAGCACCGTTATCGGCAGCGCATCGGCCTGCGCCGCAAACCGTCGCAAATTCGCGGCCCCGGCCCAGCACTGCGGCTATGGTGTGCTACATCAACAACACACCGGACAGTGCCATGCAGGCCTGGAATGCCCACAGCCCGATTTACCTGCAGTTGGCCGACCGGCTCACGGCCGAGTTGCTCGACGGTGCGCTGGCCGAAGGCCAGCCGGTGCCGTCGGTGCGGGCGCTCGCCGGGCGCTACCTGCTGAACCCGCTGACGGTGAACCGGGCGCTGCAGGCCCTGGGCGACGACGGCCTGCTCGAGACCCGGCGCGGCCTGGGCTTCTTTGTCCGGCCGGGTGCGCGCGAGCGGCTGCTCAGGGCCGAGCGCGCGCGTTTCCTGAGCAGCGAATGGCCCGCCTTGCGGGCCCGGCTGCACCGGCTGGGCCTGGGCATCAATGACTTGAACTGGGAGGATTGACATGGAACCCTTGATCGAGGCGCGCGGCCTGAACCTGCGCTACGGCCGCAAGCTGGCACTCGACGGCCTGAACTTCAGCGTGCCCAAGGGGCGGGTGGTGGGCCTGCTCGGCCACAACGGCGCGGGCAAGACCTCGCTGATGAAAGCGCTGGTCGGGCTGGCCCCGGCCGAGGGTGAGCTCAGCGTGCTGGGCCTGGCGCCGCGCCAGCAAAGGGTGAAGCTGCTCGAATCACTGGCCTACATCCCCGACGTGGCCATCTTGCCGCGCTGGGCCAGCGTGGCCCAGCTGATCGAGCTGATGAGCGGGCTGCACCCCAAGTTCTCGGCCGAGCGTGCGCGCACCTTGCTGCGGCGCACCAGTGTCGGCCTGGGCGACAAGATCAAGACCTTGTCCAAGGGCATGGTGGTGCAGGTGCACCTGGCCCTGGTGGCGGCCATCGACGCCCGGCTGATGGTGCTGGACGAGCCCACGCTGGGCCTGGACGTGCTGTCGCGCAAGAGCTTTTACGAGATGCTGCTCGACGAATGGTGCGACGGCGAGCGCAGCGTGTTGATCAGCACCCACCAGGTCGAGGAGATCGAGACCCTGCTGTCGGACGTGCTGATGCTCAACGAGGGCAAGCTGGTGCTGGCCATCAGCCGGGAAGACATCGACCGCCGCTTCGTCGCGCTGGGTCACGACCCGGCGGCCGCCGAGGCGATGGCCGCCGCCCACCCGCTGCTGCGCTACCGGGTGCAGGGCGGCAGCGCCGCGCTGTTTGATGGCGCACCGCCCGAATCGGTGATGGCCCTGGGCCAGCGCTTGCGGCCCAGCCTGGTCGATCTGTTCATGGCGCTGACCCGCCAACCCGAAATGCACCGCACCCAAGGCCTGTGAGGAGCCCGAGAACATGACCCAATTCATCATGCTGATACGCCGCGAGTGGATGCAGCACCGCATCGGCTGGCTGGTGGTGATGCTGGCGCCCACCGTGCTGCTGCTGGCGCTCGGCCTGGTCGACGGCGGCATCGAGGTCAATGTCAACAGCGAAAGCGTCAAGCTGCCACCCTTTGCCCAGGCGCCGGCTTTGGTGCAGACTGGTTTTCTTGTGCTGGCGGTCACCGGCGTGACCCTGGCCCTGGCACTGCTGTCCCTGGGCTTTCAGGCACCCGGCCTGGCCTGGCGCGACCAGCAGGATCGTTCGATCGAGTTCTGGAACTCGCTGCCGGTGGGCCACGCCAAGGCGGTGAGCGCCATGCTGGTGGCCCAGGCCCTGCTGATGCCCGCACTGGCCGTGGCGGTGGGCATCCTGGGCGGTCTGCTGGCGTCGCTGGTCGCGATCTCGGCCACCCACGGGCCGATGGCCTGGTTGGGCCTGCCCTGGGGTCAGCTGGCGCTGGTAGCCGGCCTTTTGCTGCTGCGCATGACAGTGGCCTTGCTGGTCGCAATGGCTTGGCTGTCGCCCTTGCTGTTGCTGACCATGGCCGCGTCGGCCTGGCTGCGGCGCTGGGGCGTGCCTGTGGTGGCGGCGCTGATGCTGGCCGGCACGCTGATGCTGGACAAGCGCCTGCCCGAGCCGCTGGTCGGCCCGGCGCTGTGGCGACCCACCAGCGAGGCCCTGCATGCGCTGCTGTACTTCGATGCCGTGCGCAACATCCAGGTGCGGCAGGTTCAGGATGTGGTCGATCTGCTGCCCGGCCTGCCGCAGCGCCTGCTCAACGATCTTCCGGCGATGCTGGGCGGACTGGCCACGCCGGCCTTCGCCCTGGCCCTGGCCGGCGGCGCGCTGGGCTTTGCGCTGCTGGTATTGCGGCGCCGACAAGGCGCCTGAGACCCAGCGAAACGCACAGCGGCGCTGCCATTTGAGGGCAGCGCCGCCGGTTTGCACCGCGCCAGCCGGCCCGGTCGGGCCGCCTGGCGCAGGCGTGATCAACCGTGCTTCTTGTCGAAGAACTGCTCGTCCTCGGTCGAGCCCTTGAGTGCGCCGGTCGAGGCGTTGGCTTCGATGGTGGTAGTCACCGCATCGAAATAGCCGGTGCCCACCTCGCGCTGGTGCTTGACCGCCGTAAAACCGCGCTCGGCGGCAGCAAACTCTTTCTGCTGCAGTTCGACGAAGGCCGACATATTGTTGCGGGCATAGCCGTAAGCCAGATCAAACATGCCGTAGTTCAGGCTGTGGAAGCCGGCCAGCGTGATGAACTGGAACTTGTAGCCCA
>JAYUQJ010000212.1:0-4139 GCA_043756825.1 Betaproteobacteria bacterium
TTGATGACCACCACCCTGGATGGCAAGATCCGCACCCGGCTGCTGTCGTCGGGCATCGATGTGCGCGAGCCGGCCTGGGGGCCGTTTGGCCGCTGAACAAGGCTGCAGCTTTGGAGCGCGGGCCGGTTGGCTGGCGCTGAATTTGCCGGGCCGGCAGCTTGCCGGTGTCTTGGGGCCATTGCGGCCCGCTCACCTGGACCGAGGAGTGAATCGATGCTGAAACTTCACAAGAGGGGCGCGGTGGCGCTGGCCGCCGTGCTGCTGGCGGCGTGTGGTTCGACCGTCAAGCTTGACGAGACGCCGATCGAGAGCCGCACGCCGATGGCGGTGAATGCTGCAGCCGCAGGGGGCGGCGCAACCGGGGGCGCAAGCGCGACCGGGGTGGGTGGCGGCGGTCCTGCCGCAGCCACTGCGCAATCCCAGGTTGCCACGGTCAGCCTGCCGGTGGCGGGCGGCAGCAACAGCAATGTCGGCGCCGGCGCCAGCCTGGGTCGGCTGGTCTACTTCGACTTCGACAGCTTCGTGGTCGAGGACAAATACAGCAGCCTGATAGACGGCCATGCCAAGCAACTGGCGGCCAACCGCAACAAACGGATGGTGATCGAAGGCCACACCGACGAGCGCGGTGGTCGCGAATACAACCTGGCGCTGGGCCAGAAGCGGGCGGCCGCGGTGGCCAGGTCGCTGACCCTGCTGGGCGCCAATGAATCCCAGGTCGAGGCGGTGAGTTTCGGCAAGGAGCGCCCCGTCTCCGAAGGCCGTGACGAAGCCGCCTGGGCCCAGAACCGCCGTGCCGAGATCAAGGACCGTTGACCGTGAAACTGCTGCCCTACTTTGATGCTGCCCGCACCGGGCGACCCTGCCGGCTGGCCCTTGCAGCCTTGCTGGCCTTGTCGGCAAACCTGGCCCAGGCGGGCATGTTTGACGACGAGGAGGCCCGCAAGGCGATTCTTGAGCTGCGCAGTCGGGTCCAGGCCAATGACGATGCGGGCCGTGCCAAGCTGCTGGAGCTGGGCCAGGCCAATGCCCAGCTGCTCGAGCAGATCGGCCAGCTGCGTCGCAGTGTGCTCGACCTGAACACCCAGATCGAAGCGCACCGGGCTGACAGTGCCAAGCTGCGCGGGGGACAAGAGCAACTGGCGCGTGACCTGGCCGAAGTGCAGCGCACCATCAAGGACGTGGCCAAGGGCCTGGACGACCGGGTCCGCCTGCTCGAGCCGCAGAAAGTGGCGATCGACGGCAAGGATTTCCTGGCCGAGCCGGAAGAAAAGCGCTCGCACGAACAGGCCATGGTGGCCCTGCGCGGCGGTGACTTCGACAAGGCAGCGCTGGCATTGGGCAACTTCCTGGCCCGCTACCCGTCCAGCGGCTACGCCGATTCGGCCCGCTTCTGGCAGGGCAATGCGCTTTACGGCCAGAAGAACTACAAGGACGCCATCGTCGCCTTCCGGTCGCTGGTCACGGGCTCGCCCGCCCACCCGCGAGCGCCCGAGGCCTTGTTGGCCGTGGCCAATTGCCAGATCGAGATGAAGGACAACCGCAGCGCCCGCAAGACGCTGGACGAGTTGCTCAAGGCCTACCCTGCCAGCGAGGCTGCGGCAGCCGGCAAGGAGCGCCTGGCCACGCTCAAGGGTTGAGCGGGTGGCCCGGCACCCGAGCGTGGCATCGACTGTGCTGTGGCCATGACCGAGGCTGCGGTCCTGCTGCTGCAGCAGCAAGTGCTGTGGGCTGCGCTGGGGCTGGGCCTGGCCTTTGGCGCCCTGGCCCAGCGCACCCACTTTTGCACCATGGGGGCGGTGGCCGATGTGGTGAACATCGGCGACTGGTCGCGCATGCGCATGTGGGTGATGGCCATTGGCGTGGCCATGCTGGGATTCAATGGCATGGTCGGCCTGGGGCTGGTCAAGGCGTCGGACACACTCTATGCCACGCCGGCCTGGACCTGGTTGTCGCATGCGGTGGGGGGCCTGATGTTCGGCTTCGGCATGGTGCTGGCTTCGGGCTGCGGCAGCAAGACGCTGGTGCGCATTGGCGCGGGCAACCTCAAATCGGTGCTGGTTTTCGGGGTGCTGGGGCTGTCAGCCTGGGCCACCCTGCGCGGCGTTACCGCCGTGATGCGCAGCGCCACGCTCGACCGGGTGGTGCTGCAATTGCCGGGCGGGCAAGACCTGCCCACGCTGGCCGCTGGCCTGGGTGGCAACGTGGCGCAGCGTGCGGCGGTGTTGGGCGGTGTGCTGGGCCTGGCCTTGGTCGGCTGGGCACTGGCCCGGCGCGAAGGCCGCTCGGGCGATGTCGTGCTGGGGGGCCTGGGCATCGGTTCACTGGTGGCGGCGATGTGGTGGGTGTCGGGGGTGCTGGGCCATGTCGCCGAGCATCCGCAGACGCTGGAACAAACCTTTCTGGCTACCAACTCGCAGCGCATGGAGTCCTTCAGCTTTGTTGCACCGCTGGCCTACGTGCTGGACGGGCTGGTGTTTTTCAGCGATGCCAGCAAGCGCCTGACCCAGGGCATGGTCTTGGTGCTGGGTGTGGTCTTGGGCAGCGCGGCCGTGGCCCTGGCCACCCGCAGCTTCCGCTGGGAGGGCTTTCGGGGTGTCGAGGACACGGCCAACCACCTGGTGGGTGCGGTGCTGATGGGGGTGGGCGGCATCACCGCCATGGGTTGCACCATCGGGCAGGGCCTGAGCGGGCTGTCAACCCTGTCGCTGGGCAGCCTGGTGGCGACCGCAGGTATCGTGGCCGGTGCGGTGCTGGCCCTGCGTTGGCAGGTGTGGCGGCTCGATTCGACGCCATGAGCTCGGCGCCTGAGCCAGGCGCGGCGGCCGCCGCCGAGGCCGACCTGGAGCGCCGCTTCGGTGGCCTCAGGCGTCTGTACGGTGAGCAGGGCTACCGGCAGGTCCGGCAGGCCCGCGTGGCGGTGGTGGGCTTGGGGGGCGTCGGCTCCTGGGCCGTGGAGGCGCTGGCGCGCAGCGGTGTGGCCCGGCTGGTGCTGATCGACCTGGACCAGGTGGCCGAATCGAATGTCAACCGCCAGGTCCAGGCCTTGGGCACGACCTTGGGCATGGCCAAGGTTGAAGCCTTGCGCCGCCGCATTGCCGATATCCATCCCGCTTGCGAAGTCATGCCCGTCGAGGCCTTTGCCGACGCCAGCAACTGGCCCGGCCTGCTGCCGGCGCCGGTGGATGTGTTGATCGATGCCTGCGATCAGAGCCATGCCAAGCTGGCACTGGCAGCCTGGGCCCTGGCGACCCGGACACCTGCGGTGTGTGTGGGCGCGGCAGGCGGCAAGCAGCTGGCCCAGGCGGTGGAATTGGCCGACCTGGCCGAGGTCAGCCACGACCCGCTGCTGGCAGGCTTGCGCCAACGCCTGCGCAAGCAGGGCGCTGCACGCGGCGGCCGCATCGGCCTGGCCTGCGTCTTCTCGCGCGAGAACGTAGTACTGCCCGAGCAAGCGGCAACGTGCGCGGTGGACAACAGCCTGAATTGCCACGGCTATGGGTCGAGCGTGACCGTGACCGCGACCTTTGGCTTTGTGGCCGCCGGCGAAGCCCTGCGCTTGTGCCGCAGCTTGGCACCCGTCGCGCCGGACCCCCTTTAAGGGCCCCTGTTTTACAGGCTAGAATGTTGAGTTCTACACGAGAGGGGTCGTTAGCTCAGTCGGTAGAGCAGCGGACTTTTAATCCGTTGGTCGCGTGTTCGAGTCACGCACGACCCACCATCCCGTGTCGACCGTACTTTTGCAGCGGCGCCAGCATGTCCCGGCGCCGGGCGCAGCAGGATCGGGCTCTTAGCTCAGTTGGTAGAGCAGCGGACTCTTAATCCGTAGGTCGCGTGTTCGAGTCACGCAGGGCCCACCAAAATCAGCAGCAAACATCAAGGACCTGGAGCTTCGGCTTTGCGGTCCTTTTTTTTGGCTTCACCAGGGCTCGGTTGGACCGGCAACGGCGGCGCAAGGGCAGTTCGCAGGCCTTGCCGGGTTAGGCTCAGCACTTGCACCTGCCCGATGGAGTGCAATTTACAGTCATGCTGGCAGTGCCGGGCCCCAAGGCGCGCGGCTCGGATTTCAGGAGGCTGGGCATGAACCCGGATCGTCGCTCGCGCCGGCCTGTGCGTGCTTTGGCGTTTGCCCTGCTGGCGTG
>JAYUQJ010000213.1:0-4130 GCA_043756825.1 Betaproteobacteria bacterium
GGGGGGGCGGGGGCCCAAAAACCCGGCCCCCCCCCCGCCGCCGATATCAGCGGGACGTATGACCGTCCCGCCAAGCCATGAATCGGCCTGACCCCTTGCCCGCCGGGGCTTTGCCGGCATTCATCGACCAGCCCTTGCGCGACGTGGCGGCCTGGGCGGCCGCCTTCGACAGGCGCGACATCCCGGTTCTGGCCAGTACCGCGCAGACGCTGCAGGACCTGGCCGAGAACGAGGACGCGGTCGATGCCCACCTGCTGGCCGAGCCGGTGGCGGTCGATCCGCTGATGACGCTCAAGCTGCTGCGCCATGTGGCGGCCTTGCGCGCCGGCCGCGACCAGACCGACCCCGAGACCGCTACCGAAGCGCTGGTGATGCTGGGCATCACGCCCTTCTTCCGGGTTTTCCGCGATCAGGTGGTGATCGAGACCAGGCTGGCTGGCCATCCGGCAGCGTTGGACGGCTTGCAGCGGGTGCTGCGCCGGGCCCACCGGGCGGCGCAGTTTGCCCTGGGCTTTGCGGTGCACCGGCAGGATTACGACGCCGCACTGATCCACGAAGCCACCCTGCTGCACGACTTTGCCGAGTTGTTGATGTGGGCGCATGCTCCCGGCCTGTGCCAGGCCATGGCAAGGCGCCAGCGCCAGGACCCCGACCTGCGCTCGGTGGACGTTCAGCGCGAGGTGCTGGGCATCACCCTGGCCGATCTGCAGCAGGCGCTGATGAAAGCCTGGCGCTTGCCGGCCTTGCTGGTGCAGATCGCCGATGACCATGACAGCGAGCTGCCGCAGGTGCGCAATGTGCAGCTGGCCATCCGCTTTGCCCGGCACAGCGCCGAGGGCTGGGGCAACCCGGCGGTGCCCGACGACGTGCAGGCGATTGCCGACCTGCTCAACCTGGGCAACGCCCCCACCCTGCAGCTGCTGCACAGGCTCAACTCCTGAGCGTGGTCGGCGCCACTGCGGGACGGCCAGCCGCCACGCGCCGCAGTACCTCGGCAAGTACCTGCGGATCGAACAGCATCCGCACATGGGCCACGCCTGCCAGGTGGCGATTGTCGGCGCCGGCCAGGGTGGCGCTGCCCGCCGGGAACACGACGTTGTCGGCATGGCCGTAAAAGCAGGTGAAGCGGGCCCGCCGTGCCGCTGTCTCGCTGGCGGCCAGCGCGGCCAGCCAGGGGCTGCCCAGGCGCATCTGCCGGGTATTGGCGCTCAGGCCCCAGCGCGCCGGCCAGGTGCCTTGGTGGGGCGTGCCGACGCAGATCACGCCCAGCACCCGGTCATCCGCGGCGGCCGCATCCGGCTGCGCTGCCAGCCAGGCCCGCACTGCCAGACCACCCATGCTGTGACCGACCAGCAGCGGCGGCCGACCGGTTTCGCGCTGCAGGCGCAGCACCGCCGCTTCGATGGCCGGCAACCAGGTCTCGATGCGGCCGAACACCGGCTCCAGCGACAAGGCGATGCAGGGCACGCCGGCGCGCCGCAGCTGCACCAGCCAGGGCGACCACAGGCCGCGATTGCAGACCAGGCCGTGGACGAGCAGCACGCCGTTGCGGCCCGGCCGGCCGGGCACATCGGCCTGGCGGCCCGCACCGAAGGGCTGGCGCCAGCCGAAAACCTGCAGCCCGGTCAGCACCTCGCCGGCCCAGGCCCGCAACAGCACAGCGGCGCTGGCGCGCGGCGCCTGTTGATCACGACCCAGCAGGGCCAGCAGCAGGAACTCCAGCGCCAGCACCGGCGCATGCGGCGCCAGCGCCAGCAACAGGCCGGCCAGGCCGGCCCACGGCGGCAGCCCGCGCTGCCAGGCCCAGGCCGACCAGGCCAAGGCGGCGAGCAGGGCGGCAAAAACCAGGCAGGCTTGCAGACGGGCCAACATGGCCACAGTCTCCCACCGCGGCCACTCGCCTAGGGTGAGCCACCTGGGAGCATGGGCGGCAGAAGGCCAGGTGCGGGCCATTAGCGGGTACGCTGGGCGGCCCAAGTCGGCCTGCGCGCCGCCCCGGGACCGTTCGATACATTCCCTTCCGTGCCCCATGCCTGCCGCCCTGGCCCTACGCATCCACCAACACCTGCAGACCGTGGCCTCGCTGCGCCTCGCACGCAGCGCTGACGCCGGATTGGCAGCCGGCGTGCTGGTCCTCAAGACTTACCAGTCGAGCCGTTTTGCCCGCACCTATGGAGACCTGCTGGCCGACCCGCGGTACCAGGCGGCCACCCAGTTTTTTCTGGAGGAGCTTTATGGCCCGCAGGAACTTGCCGCCCGCGACGCCCAGTTCGGTCGGGTGGTGCCGGCCCTGATGCGCCTGTTTCCGCGTGAGGTGGTGGCCACCGTCGAACAGTTGAGCGAGTTGCATGCCTTGTCCGAGACCCTGGACGACGCCGGCGCGCGCCACCTGCAGCGGCAGCCCGGCAGCGCCGGCCGGCTCGATGCCGCCGCCTATGTGCGGGTCTGGCAGGCGGTCGGCCGCCAGGACGCGCGCGAACGCCAGATCGCGCTGACGTTGACGATAGGCCAGGCGCTGGACGGTTTCACCCGCAGCCGCGTGCTGCGCACCAGCCTGCGCATGATGCGCGCGCCAGCCCGGGCGGCGGGGCTGTCAGCCTTGCAGCGTTTTCTCGAGGCGGGTTTCGAGGCCTTTGCGGCGATGCACGGTGCCGCCCCCTTTCTTGACGTGGTGGGCGCGCGCGAACGCGCGCTCGCCGCGGCGCTGTTCGACCCCCGGGCCCTGCGCGATCTGGCCCTGGCCGAGCCGCCGCTGAGCCAGTTGCCCTGATCCCGCGTGGCCCGCGTCGGGGCGGCGCGGGCAGCAGCAGGCCCTGTGCTTGAATCGGCGCACGCTCCAGACCCGTGAACCGCTGCCCAGGCCCGCTGCCCATGTCCGATGCCAACACCCACCCCAGCCCGGCCGTGCCGGAGCTCCTGCCGACCCTGGACCTGCTTGGCGCTCGCGTGCTGGTGCGGGGCTGGCTGTCGGCCAACAACATCGTCTTTGACGACGCCGGCGGCGGCGCCTGCGTGGTCGACACCGGTTATGCCAGCCATGCCGACCAGACCGTGGCACTGGTGGGCCAGGCATTGCGGGGCCAGGCCCTGGCCGGCATCGTCAACACCCACCTGCATTCCGACCATTGCGGCGGCAATGCCGCCCTGGCCGAGCGTTGGCCGGGCCTGCAGATCCAGGTAGCCCAGGGCTACCAGGCCGCGTTGCAGCACTGGGATGAAGGCGCGCTGGGCTACCGCAACGTGGACCAGCGCTGCCCGCGCTTCACGGCCCAGCGCTTCATGCGGCCAGGCGACAGCGTGGACCTGGGCGGCCGGCCCTGGCAGGTGCATGCCGCGCCCGGCCACGATCCGCAAGCGGTGTTGCTCTGGGAGCCGGCCAGCGCCACCCTGATCAGCGGCGATGCGCTCTGGGAGCAGCGCCTGGCGATCATCTTCCCCGAGTTGACCGGCGAGCCCGGCTTCGACGCTGCCAGCCAGGTGCTGGACCTGATCGAGCGCCTGGCGCCGCGCCTGGTGCTGCCCGGGCACGGCCAGCCCTTCCGCAGCGTGGCTGCGGCATTGTCGGCTTCGCGTCAGCGCCTGGCGGCGTTCGCAGCCGCACCGCACAAGCACCGTCAGCATGCCGCACGGGCGCTGCTGAGTTACCACATGCTGGAATTTCGTCAGCGGCCGCGCCAGGCCTTGATCGACTGGATGGCGCGCACCGCCGTCTTCAAGCAGGCCCTGGATTGCGCCGATGACCCGCTGCTGGCCCAGGACCGGGCCACCGAGACCCTGGACCGCCTGCTGGCCGACGGCGTGTTGCGCCAGCAGGGTGACTGGGTGCTGTTGGGCTGATCAGCGGATGGCGGGGGTGGCCGCCGGGTTGTCTTCGGCGGGCTCGAGTGGCACCGGGCGCGTCTGCACCCCGGGCTGGACCTGCGGGGCCATGCGTTGCACCAGGCCGGCAGGCAGCGGCGGGGCCATGCCGGGCAGGCCACCGGGCAGGGCGCCGGGCAGGCCACCGGGCAAGGCGCCGGGCCGGCCGCCGAGATGGCCCGGCAGCGCCACCGGGGCGGGGGCGTCGCCAGGACGGCCGCGGGCGGCCTCGGCCAGCAACGGCAAGGTCAGTGCCAGTCGCGGCGCGCTGC
>JAYUQJ010000214.1:0-11861 GCA_043756825.1 Betaproteobacteria bacterium
GCACACAAAGTTGGAAAGCACAGTCCGGTATCTGGGTATTGAGGTGGATGATGCCCTTGAGCTAGCAGAGCAGACTGAGGTATAGACTTAGCAATTGGACTGCGGCCGATTTGATGGTCGCAGTCCGGCCAGTTGCGGCCTTTGGCAGTGGCCTGACGTTCTAGCGATAGAGTCGTTGTAGTACGATATGATGGATTGTGTATTGCGTTAATTTCATTAAAACGCGCTCGTCGGCTTACGCTGGCGGGTCTAATGCTTGCGTGGCAACACTTCTTGGGAGACCTCAATGCCAAAGTATGTAATTGAACGCGAAATCCCCGGTGCTGGAAAGCTCACCGCCGCGGAGCTCCAGGGGATTTCTGCAAAATCCTGCAGCGTGCTGAACAATCTCGGACCCTCCATACAGTGGGTACAAAGTTATGTTACGGACGACAAAATTTACTGCGTCTATGTCGCGCCCAATGAGGCACTGGTTCGCGAGCACGCAAAGCAGGGAGGCTTCCCCGCCAATAAAGTTTCGGAAGTTCGTGAAATCATTGACCCGACTACGGCGGAAACAGCTTGATTACCTCTTAGCCACGATTAATGCCTGATTACTGACGCGCGTAGCTTAGCAGCCGTGTCGAATAGTGTAACAAGTTGGCTGAGTTACGTTATTCGCTGCCAGCAACGCTTATCTTCAGCGGTGCGCTCTCGGCCAATTCCGGTCAGTCGCGCCTACACTCCAATTCGCTCTATAGCGGTCGCTCGCACCTGCTCGCGCACCAGAAAATTAGACCCTAAAGCCCGCGCTGAAATGACCGTTCGCATATTCCTTGCTGCAAGTTAGCATATTTGCTAACATCTCGGTATGACGTTTGAAATTGAGTACTTTCATGAGCGCGTGCTCGCAGAGATCGAGGCTTGGCCGGTAGATGTCCTTGCAGACTATGCTCGCTTGGTGGAGTTGCTAATGGAATACGGCCCGAATCTTCGGCTGCCACACTCTCGCGCCTTTGGTGGCGGTCTCTTTGAGCTTCGGCCCAAGGGCGGCACAGGAATTGGGCGTGCGTTCTACTGTTTTCAAATTGGCAAACGCGTCGTCGTGCTGCACGCTTTTATCAAGAAGACTCCCCAAACGCCGGACCGTGAACTAAAGCTGGCGCGCAAACGTCTCAAGGAGATATTGGATGGCTGATCTTAAACACATACCTGTTCCGCACAATCATAAGGAGTTTCTGGCAAAGGCCAGTGCTCGCCGTGGATTTGATGAAGCTTACAAAACGCTCGAGCTGGAATACCAAGTAGCGGGCCAAATGCTAAAAGCCCGCGCACGCGCCGGTCTGACGCAAGACGCCGTGGCCACAAGGATGGGAACCACCAAGAGTGCGATTTCCAGACTTGAGGCAGCCGGCAAGCATGCGCCTTCGCTATCTACTCTCAAGCGCTATGCAAATGCCGTTGGCTGTGAAGTCCAAGTGCGCCTTGTGCGGCAAAAGGCAGCTTAGAACTACACAAATTGAATTTCGCTTTTCGGCCAATTGCTGTCTGTCACTGGCGTGCTCGAATTTTCCGTATAGCGGACGTTCGCGGCCGAGCCGAAGCGCTGGATGAGCGTGACTGCGCCGGTGGCGGCCTGGTCGCGCTTGATGCCGGTCTGCTTGAAGAGAAACGTGGCAATCGAGCGATGGATGATCTGCAATACCGGTGCGAGCAATTCGGGATGGACGGCGAACAGGCTGCGCAGGGGAATCAGGAACGACAACACCCACTGGCGCACCGGTACCTTCGGGATGACGTGATCGATCAGATGGGCCGAGGCCTCGGCCATGCGCCGTGTGCCGCTCGAGGGGCAAATGCCGCGCCTCTTACACGAGAAGGCCACCAGTTTCCCTTCCTTGCAGCCGTCGCAGGCGAGGCGCAGGAAGCCGTGGGCGAGAATGCCGCAGGCCAGAAACGCATCGAACTCGTCGGTGACAAAGGTTGGCAGGCCGGCACCGCCGGTCTCAATGTCAACGAATGCGAGGTACGTGTCGAGGTGCGCTTGCACGACGCGGTAGAGCGTGGTTTCTTCGGGGCGGTGGCGCTCGTAGCGGGCCGGGTTTGCGCGCGCGGCGCATGACAGCGCTGGGCGCATGGGCAGGTGTTGATACCGCTCACAGAGGGATTTTCGGTGGGTAGCGACGGTTCCCTCTTGCCAAAACCCCACATAAACCTCCCCCACCACCGAACGAACCTCCATTCCCGCACTCTACTGTCTAATAACTGACACCACTATCGCGGGGCAGGTCACCATTTTGGATCGCCGCCGTGGGCCACGAAAGCGCGCCTCAGTTAACGGAGGCACCATCATGGCCAAAAGGAAGCACGGCGCGCGGACGCGGATCGGAGACGTCGAGAGCGCGGGGGACGTGAACCCGGGACGGCAGGAGGATGAGGCCCTGCTCAAGGCCGGCGCCGCTCTGCAGCGAGCCATTTTCAACAGCGCCAATTTCTCCTCCATCGCCACCGATGCCAAGGGCGTGATCCAGATCTTCAACGTCGGCGCCGAACGGATGCTGGGTTTTGCCGCCGCCGAGGTGGTGAACAAGATCACGCCGGCCGACATTTCCGACCCGCTGGAAGTGATCGAGCGTGCCAAGACGCTGAGCGCCGAGCTCGGGACCGATATCACACCGGGCTTCAACGCCCTGGTGTTCAAGGCCTCGCGCGGCATCGAGGACATCTATGAGCTGACCTATATCCGCAAGGACGGCAGCCGCTTTCCGGCGGTGGTCTCGGTGACCGCGCTGCATGACGGCAGCAACATCATCATCGGCTACCTGCTGATGGGAACCGACAACACCGCCCGCAAGCAGGTCGAGGCCGAGCAGCGCCGGCTCGACCAGCAACTGCGCGACCAGCAGTTCTACACCCGTTCCTTGATCGAATCGATCGTCGATGCGCTGATCACCACCGACCCCGACGGCCTGATCTCGGATGTCAATGCGCAGGCCGAGCGGTTGACCGGGCGCAGCCGCGAGCAGTTGATCGGCACGCCGTTCAAGGACCATTTCACCGAGCCGCTGCGCGCCCAGGATTGCATCGCCCAGGTGCTGAGCCTCAAGAAGGTCATCAACTACGAGCTGACCGCGCGCGCCCTTGACCAGCGCAACACCGTAGTCTCGTGCAATGCCACGCCCTTCTATGACCGCGACCGCCAGCTGCGCGGGGTGATCGCGGCGGCGCGCGACGTCACCGAAAGCAAGCGCCTGGACCAGGCCCTGCAAGAGACCAACCACGCGCTGCAGGACGCCAAGGTCACGGCCGAGACCGCCAACCAGGCCAAGTCCGACTTCCTGTCGAGCATGAGCCACGAGCTGCGCTCGCCACTGAATGCGATCCTGGGCTTTGCGCAGCTGCTCGATTCGAGCCCGCCCCTGCCCACGCCGGCCCAGAAAGACAGCATCGACCAGATCCTGCAGGCCGGCTGGTATCTGCTGGAGCTGATCAACGAGATCCTCGATCTGTCGCTGATCGAATCGGGCAAGCTGTCGCTGTCGCCCGAGCCGATGGCCCTGGCCGAGGTGCTGGCCGACTGCCAGGCGATGGTCGAGCCGCATGCCCGCCAGCGCGGCATCCACCTGCAGTTCACCAGCCCGCCACAACCCCTGCTGGTCAAGGCCGACCGCACCCGGGTCAAGCAGATCTTTGTCAACCTGCTGTCCAACGCCATCAAGTACAACCGCCAGGACGGTGTCATCGAGGTCACCTGCGCGCTGGTCGCCGAGCACCGGGTGCGCATCAGCGTGCGCGACAGCGGCCTGGGCTTGTCGCCGGACAAGCTGGCGCAACTCTTCCAGCCCTTCAACCGGCTGGGCCAGGAGGGTGGCGTCGAAGAGGGCACCGGGATCGGCCTGGTGGTGAGCAAGCGCCTGGTCGAGCTGATGGGCGGCAGCATTGCCGCGGCCAGCCAGGAGGACGTGGGCAGCGTGTTCTCGGTGGACTTGCCGGCCTCGCTGGCCGCCGATCTTGACGACGGCAGCCCCCTGCAGCACCCGGACGGCCTGCCGGCCCAGGCGCCCGCACCAGCCGCCGACCAGCCCCTGCGCACCGTGCTGTGCGTGGAGGACAACCCGGCCAACCTGTTGCTGATCGCACGCCTTCTGGCGCGCCGCTCCGACCTGCGCCTGATCAGCGCCAAGGACGGGCGCAGCGGCATCGAGCTGGCCCGCACCATCCGGCCCGACGTGATCCTGATGGACATCAACCTGCCGGGCATGAGCGGTTTGACCGCGTTGCGCATCCTGGCCGACGATGCCGGCACTGCCGCTATCCCGGTGGTGGCCATCAGTGCCAACGCCATGCCCCGCGACATCGACAAGGGCCTGGCCGCCGGTTTCTTCCGCTACCTGACCAAACCGATCCGGGTGGGCGAGTTCATGCTCACCCTGGACCAGGCGCTGGACCAGGCCCGCGCCCGCGCCCAGCCCGCACCAGCACAAGACCAAGGCACCCCGTGATCCTCGAAGCCGACATCCTGAACGCCAGCATCCTGGTCGTCGACGACCAGCTGGTGAACGTGAGGCTGCTGAAGCGCCTGCTCGGCGAGGCCGGCTACACCCGGGTGCAGAGCACCCAGGACCCGACAGTGGTGTGTGCCCTGCACCGGCGCCAGGCCTTTGACCTGATCCTGCTCGACCTGCAGATGCCGACCATGGACGGCTTCGCGGTGATGGAGGGTTTGAAGACGAATGCCGAGGAAGCCTTTCTGCCGGTGATCGTGCTCACCGCCCAGCCCGGCCACAAGCTGCGCGCGCTGGGTGCCGGTGCGCGCGACTTCGTCAGCAAGCCCTTCGACCTGCTGGAGGTCAAGACCCGCATCCACAACATGCTCGAGGTGCGCCTGCTCTACCGCCAGATCGCTGTGCATGCACAGGCCCTGGAGCGTGCGGTGCAGGAGCGCACCGCCGAGCTGCGCGAAAGCGAGGCGCGCTACCGCAGCCTGACCGAGCTGGCCGCCGACTGGTACTGGGAGCAGGACGAGCAAGGCCACTTCACCAAAATGTCCGGCCCGGTGCTGGAGATGCTGGGCATCCGCGCGGCGCCGCTGGTCGACCTGTCCGAGACCGCCGCCTTCGCGGCCCTCGATGACGGTTGGGACGAGGCCGAGCGCCAGACCTTGCTGGCCAGCATTGCCGCGCGGCAGCCGTTTCTGGACTTTGCGCTGCACCGCCAGCTGGCCGACGGCACCCGCCGGCAGTTCCGCGTCAGCGGGCAGCCGATGTTCAGCCAGTCGGCACGCTTCCTGGGCTACCGCGGGGTAGGCGTTGAAACCACGCCCCACCTCTGAGCGGGTGCTGACGAATTGAATGGCATCCCATGAATCCGATGCAACCGGCCGCACCTGCCGACCACCAAATGAATGACCTGCTGGCCAGCTTGCCGGCGGGCGACCTGGCACCGCTGCACTCGGCCCTGGAATGGGTGCCGATGCGCCTGGGTGACCGGCTCTATCAACCCGGTGAGCAGATGCGGCATGCCTATTTCCCGGCCACCGCCGTGGTGTCGCTGCACTATGTGACCGACACCGGCGCGTCGGCCGAGACCACCGGCGTGGGCCACGAGGGCGTGGTCGGCATCGCCCTGTTCATGGGCGGCAACACCACCTCCAGCTCGGCGGTGGTGCACACCGGCGGCCATGGCTGGCGGCTAGAGCGCGCGCTGCTGCAGGCCCAGTTCAACCTGGGCGGCGCGCTGCGCCAGGCCTTGCTGCGCTACACCCAGGCGCTGATGACCCAGATCAGCCAGACCGCCGCCTGCTACCGCCACCACAGCGTGGAGCAGCAGCTCAGCGGATGGTTGATGGCGGCGTCCGACCGCCGCCCGCCGCCCGGTGACCTGGCGATGACCCAAGAGTTGCTGGGTGGCCTGCTGGGGGTGCGCCGCGAGAGCATCACCGAGGCCGCCGGCCGCTTGCAGGCGCTGGGCCACATTCGCTACCGACGCGGCCACATCAGCGTGCTGGACGCCAGCGGGCTGCGCGCCTGCGCCTGCGAGTGCTACGGGGTGGTCAAGACCGAATTGCGGCGCCTGGCCGCCGAACCCCATTGAAGGCGCCCCAACCATCGGCAAGCGCCACGCACCCGGTCGATGACCATTCTTCGCGTGACCAAAGACCTGTCTCTGGGCGCACAATACTTTTCAGCCGCCAAACTGCGGAGACCTCGACTTTGCAGCCACAACTTGCCGGCAGGCCCGCACAACCGGGAGCCAGCCTGAACCTCAAGAACGACCCCAAGACCAACCAGCTGTTGGCCGCCCTGCCCGACACCGACTGGCAGCGCTGGCTGCCGCATCTGGAGGCGGTTGACCTGCCGCTGGGCCGCGTGCTCTACGAGTCGGGCATGACGCTCAGCCATGCCTACTTCCCGACCACGGCCATCGTGTCGCTGCTCTACGTGATGGAGGACGGTGCGTCGGCAGAAATCGCGGTGGCCGGCCGCGAAGGGCTGGTCGGGGTGTCGTTGTTCATGGGCGGCGAGTCGACCCCCAGCCGGGCCGTGGTGCAAAGCGCCGGCCTGGGTTGGCGCATGCGCGCGGCCCCGCTCAAGGACGAATTTGGCCGCTCCAATGCGGTGATGCACCTGTTGCTGCGCTACACCCAGGCCCTGATCACCCAGATGGCGCAGACGGCGGTGTGCAACCGGCACCACACGCTCGACCAGCAGCTGTGCCGCTGGCTGTTGCTGAGCCTCGACCGGCTGGACGGCCTGGAACTGCTGATGACCCAGGAGCTGATCGCCAACATGCTGGGGGTGCGCCGCGAGGGTGTGACCGAGACGGCCCTCAAGCTGCAGGCCGCTGGCCTGATCCGCTACATGCGCGGCCGTATTTCGGTGCTGGACCGGCGCGGGCTGGAGCGCCGCAGCTGTGAGTGCTATGCGGTGGTCAAGAAAGAATACGACCGCCTGCTGCCCGCCCGCGTGGCGGATTGATGGCAGGGCGGCCCATCGGCCGTCGGCAGGGCAGGGCAGGGCCAGGGCCAGGGCCACTGACGGTTCGCTAGCGCACCGACACGTGCGCGGCTGCAGCCTAAGCTCGGCGCAGCCCTGGCAAGCGGGCCACCGGGGAGTCCGCCCCAACCTGCTGCCCCTGCCACCCCAAGGAGCCTCATCCCATGAAACACATCGCGATCTACCTCGTCCTGGCTGCCGCTGTCGGCCTGTCGGCCTGCCAGAAGACCGAAGCCCCGGCCGTGCAGCCGGTGCTGGTGGTGCCCGGCCCGACCGGCGCCACCGGCGCCACCGGTGCCACCGGCACTTCGGGCAGCACCGGCAGCACCGGCAACACCGGCAGCACGGGCAGCACTGGCGATACCGGTGCCACCGGCGCCACCGGCCGCACTGGCGGCAACACCACGGTGATCGTGGTGCCGCCTGCCGCGTCGGCACCGAATTGAACCCTGCACCGTAACCCCAAGGAGAACGCCATGAGTTTAGGTACCATCCTGTTGATCGTGCTGGTGCTGCTGCTGGTCGGCGCATTGCCGTCCTGGCCGCACAGCCAGAGTTGGGGCTACATGCCTTCGGGCGCCCTGGGCCTGGTGCTGCTGGTGGTGCTGGTCCTGTTGTTGATGGGCCGGATCTAGCAGCACAGGGGGGCAGACCGCCCGGCCTGCGGGCCTGGCACTGTCCTCTTCCTGTCAAGCAGCAGCCCGGCCATGGCCGGGCTGCTTTGCTTTCAGTCCTGGTCTGCTGCAGCGTCCTCGGCCTGGACGTCAGCCCGCTCGGCTGGCGCCACCGGCGGCTCGGCGCATACCACCAGGTGGTGGCTGTCGGCGCCGGCGTCGGCCAGTTGCAGCCAGGCGCCGACGGTCAGCGCCCGCGCGCCCTGGGCCCTGGCGGCAGCAGCCGCCTCGGCCGCCGCCCCGGCGCCACCGGCGCACACCGTGAAGAGGTGAACCCGGCCGTCCCGGCGCAGCGTCAATGCCACGCTCGGCCAGTGGCTGGGCAGCACCGGCCGCAGGCGCACCCGCCCGGCCTGCACCTGCAGGCCACAGATCGACTCTACGGCCGCCCGGTGCAGCCAGGCCGCCGCGCCGGTGTACCAGCTCCAGCCGCCCCGCCCGGCATAGGGCGGCTGGCTGTAGATATCCGCTGCCACCGCATAGGGCTCCAGGCCATAGCGGCGGCCCTGCACCGGATGCGCCGCGCGGTGGGCCGGGCTGCATGCCACCCAATGGCGCCAGGCTGCGTCGCCATCGCCCAGGCCGGCCCAGGCCATCGCAGCCCACACCGCCGCATGGTTGTACTGGGCGCCGTTTTCGCGCACACCCGGTGGATAGGCCTGGATATAGCCGGCGTCGGGCCGGGCGTGGACCAGCGGCGGGTCGAGCAGGCGTACCAGGCCGAGCGCCGGGTCGGCCAGCAGGCGCTGCGCCGAGGCCATGGCAGTGGCTTGCCGATCAAGGGGCGCCACGCCCGACAGCACGCTCCAGGCCTGTGCTATCAGGTCGATGCGGCATTCGCTGCGCGCGGCGGCGCCCAGCGGCGTGCCGTCGTCGAAAAACGCGCGGCGGTACCAGTCGCCGTCCCAGGCCGGGCCCAGCAGGGCCTGGCGCCAGCCGGCAGCGGCGCGGCGCCAGCGCCGGGCCCGGCTGGCATCGGCGCGCTGGCCGGCCAACGGGCTGAAGTCGTCGACCACCCGGCACAGGAACCAGGCCAGCCAGACCGATTCGCCCTGCCCTTCGGCGCCGACCCGGTTCATGCCGTCGTTCCAGTCACCGGCGCCCATCAGCGGCAGGCCGTGGGCCCCCACCGCCAGGCTGCGGTCCAGCGTGCGGGCGCAATGTTCGTAGAGCGTGCCCTGCTGCAGGCTGACCCGCGGCACGGTGTAGGCATCCTCGGCGCCAGGTGCCAGCGGCTCGGCCTCGATGAACGGGACCTGTTCGTCCCAGACCGATTCGTCGCCGCTGTGGGCCACGTAATGCAGCGCGGCATGGGGCAACCACAGCAGATCGTCACTGAAACGGGTGCGCACGCCGGCGCCGCTGTGCGGGTGCCACCAATGCTGCACATCGCCCTCGACAAACTGGCGCGCTGCGGCCCGCAGCAGGTGCTCGCGCAGCAAATGCGGCGCGGTGGTGGCCAGGGCCATCGCATCCTGCAGCTGATCGCGGAAACCATAGGCCCCACCGGCCTGGTAGAAACCGGCACGGCCCCACAGCCGGCAGGCGGTGGTCTGGTAGAGCAGCCAATGGTTGACCAGGGCGTCGAACAGCGGGTCGGGGCTGCGCACCGACACCGCGTCCAGCAAGACCGGCGGCGGCGACGCAGCCGGCTCGGCCCCAGGCTCGGGCGGCGGCGCCAAGGCCTGGCGGGCCAGGGCTTGGCGGGCCAGGGCCACTGCGGCCTGGAAGGTGGCGCCGTGGCCCAGCACAAAAGTGCAGCCGGCGCGCCCACCCGACGCCAGCTTGAGCGTGACCGACAGCGCCGCGCAGGGGTCGGTGCCGGCACCGGCCTGGCGGCCCAGGTGGTCGGGCAGGACACGGCGACCGCGGCTGTCGAACAACTCGCGTCGGTCACAGGTCCAGTCCGGCAGGTCGGGCGGCACCCGACCGGCGGCCGGGGGCTCGACGCTGTCGTCCAGCCGCAGGCTGAGAAAGGCGGTCTGGCCGGCCGCACCGTCATGGCCGTCCAGCTGGGTCGCCAGCAGCACGATGCGGGCCGGCCCGTCGGTGTCAGCGGGCAGCGTGAGCATCGCGGTGCGCACCGACTGGCGGTCGCTGCGCACCGCTCCCAGCAACCAGTCCAGCAGGGCCACCAGGCGCACCGAGGTGCCTCGCGGGCCGTGGTTGTGCAGGCGCAGGTGCACCCGCTTGAGCGCCAGCGCGGGGTCGACGCGCCAGCTGGCCTGCACCGCCAGGTCGCCGCGGCGGTGGTCGAGACTGCTGCTGCCCGGGCCGTGTGTGACCTGGTAGGGGCCGTCTGCACAGCCGATGCCGGCGCCCAGGTTCCAGACCGCCCGGTTGCCGACCTCCTGCAGCCAGAAGGTCTCGCCGGTCTGGTCGGTGAGGGCATCGTTGCTCCAGGGCGTGATCTGGTGCAAGCGGCTGTTGCCGGCCCAGGTGCAGCCGGCCCCGGCTTCACTGAGCAGCGCGCCGAAGCCCGGATTGGCCAGCACATTCACCCAGGGCCTGGGCGTGGACTGCGTGGCGCTGACCTCGAAACGGTAGGCGCCAGTGCCGGCATCGAAGCGGCCCGCCGGGGCTGCGCTGCCCGAGGCCGTGGCGCCCGCCGCCGCAGCACCGCTGCCCGGACCTTGACGCGCCCCCAGCGGCACACCGTTCTGCGCATCGCGCTGGGCCAGGGCCAGGTCGTGCCAATCCACCAGGTCGCCCACCTGCTCGACCAGGGTGCGACCGTCGGCATGCAGCCAGACCCGCGCCAGCAAGGCCAGCGTGGCACGCTCGGCGGCGCTCAGGTCGCTGGCCTGCAGCAGGCACAGGCCGCCGGCCCGCCCCGGATGGTCGGCGCCGACATCGCTGGCATAGCGCTCGCTCACAGTGCGCAACTGCGCCTGCAGCGGCTGCAGGTAGGACGCCGGCTCGGTGTTGACCAGCACCAGATCGCAGGCGATGCCGCCCCGGTTCCAGTGCAGCAGGCCCTGCACCAGGGTCTGCACCAGGCGCAGACCGGACAGCGTGGCCAGGCTGACCACCAGCAGCGGCCGGTCGCCCGACAAGCCGAAGCGCCAGAGCTGGCGCCGGTCCGCCGCGCCGTCGGCGGTCTTGATGTCGCCGCTGCGCCGCCCCTGCAGGGCCGGGCCGGCGCTGCCCTCCTCGACCGGCAAGGGGGCGGGCGCATGTTGCGGCCGGGCATGCACCAGCGCCAGCAGGGTGGCCAGGGTCTGCACCGCCACCGTGACATCCGCAGGCATGTACAAGTCGCGCTGGCGCAGGCCGGCCAGGGTGGCGCTGAGCTGCGATGACCGCTCGACGCCGGTGGCCTGGCCGAAGCGGTCGACCAGGGCCTCGAGCGTGGCGCGCTCGGACGCAACGGCGGTGCCCAGCGTGAACTGGGCGCTGCCGTGCGGGGGCAGGGTGATGCGCCAGGACAGCGCAGCCACCGGGTCCAGGCCGGTGCTGCAGGTGCCGGCCGGGCTGCCGTCGGCCGGCGGGGCGTCGAACTGCGCCAGCGGCGCCCAGGCCTCGCGCAGCCGGCCGCGCCAGTGCGCCCGGTCGGCCTGCACCCGCACGCTGCCAGGCAGCAGGCTGGCGTCGGCCAGGGCCATGAAGTGCACCGCCTGCACCGCCGCCTCGGCTTCGCGCCGCGGACGGCGCGCCAGGTAGAGCGCACGGTCCTGCGGATCCCAGTCGGCGCTGATGAAGAGGTTGGCAAAGGCCGGGTGCATCTCATCGGCGCGGGCGTCGCCCAGGCAGACCTCCCAGGCCGACAGCAGCTCCAGGGTGAGCGGCTGCGCGCTCTCGTTCCAAAGCTCGATCCGGCGCAGTTCGATATCGTCCTCGGGGCTGACCCACACCGTGCAACGGCTGCGCAGGTCGGTCCAGCGCGCCTCCAGGCAGACCCGGTCGCTTTGGAAGCGGGCGCTGTAGTGGGCGGCGGGGTCGGGCGCGGGGTGCTGGGTGAGTGACACCGGCAGCGCCTGGCCGGGCCGGCGCAGGTAGATGAAGTGACCGTGCTCATCGCGCAGGGCGTCGTCGCGCCAGCGGCCGATGTCGATGCCGCGCAGCCGGCTCCAGCCGGCGCCGTTGGCGCGCAGCGCCACGCTGTAGCGGCCATTGGACAGCAGCGCGGTGCGCTGCAGCGCGTGGGCACCCGGCAGCACCTCGCGCGCCGCCCGCGCGCTGCCGGCCACGGCCTGGCCGCGCGGCATAGTGG
>JAYUQJ010000215.1:0-4121 GCA_043756825.1 Betaproteobacteria bacterium
GTCTGCTGCGAAAGCCCCCTCCGGATGCCCCGCGCCACGCCGCCCAAGCCCGACTACCTCAAGAAGATACTCACGGCGCGGGTCTACGACGTGGCAATCGAGTCCTCATTGGACGCCGCGCGCAGCTTGTCGCGCCGGCTCGGTAACCAGGTGCTGCTCAAGCGCGAGGACCAGCAACCGGTATTCAGCTTCAAGTTGCGCGGGGCCTACAACAAGATGGTCCACCTGCCGCCGGACCAGCTGGCCCAGGGCGTGATCTGCGCCTCGGCCGGCAACCATGCCCAAGGGGTTGCACTGTCGGCCCGCAAGCTGGGTTGTCGCGCGGTGATCGTGATGCCGGTGACCACACCCAAGCTCAAGATCGACGCGGTGGCGGCCCTGGGCGGCGAGTTGGTGCTGCACGGCGACAGCTACAGCGATGCCTACACCCATGCGGTCGGGCTGCAGGCCGACCAGGGCCTGACCTTCGTACACCCGTTTGACGACCCGGACGTGATTGCCGGCCAGGGCACCATTGCGATGGAAATCCTGCGCCAGCACCAGGGCCCGCTGGAGGCGATTTTCGTGGCCATCGGCGGTGGTGGCCTGATTTCGGGCATCGCGTCCTACATCAAGGCGGTGCGTCCGGAGATCAAGGTGATCGGCGTGCAAACCCGCGACTCGGACGCGATGCTGCGCTCGGTCCGGGCCGGCAAGCGCGTGACGCTCAGTGAAGTGGGTCTGTTTTCGGACGGCACGGCGGTCAAGCTGGTGGGCGAGGAAACCTTCCGCCTCACCCGCAAGCTGGTCGACGACTTCATCGTTGTCGACACCGACGAGGTCTGCGCCGCCATCAAGGATGTGTTCCAGGACACCCGCTGCATCCTGGAGCCCGCCGGCGCCCTGGGGGTGGCCGCCATCAAGCAGTACGTGGCCCGGCACAAGCCCAAGGGCAAGGCCCTGGTGGCCATCACCTGCGGCGCCAACATGAACTTCGACCGGCTGCGCTTCGTGGCCGAGCGCGCCGAGTTCGGCGAACAACGCGAGGCCCTGTTCGCGGTGACGATTCCCGAGGAACGCGGCTCGTTCAAGCGCTTTTGCGAGTTGCTGGGCCCGCGCGCGGTGACCGAGTTCAATTATCGGATCTCAGACGCCCACCAGGCGCATGTGTTCGTTGGCGTGGCCATAGTCAGGCGCGAAGAGGCCAACAGGATCGAGCGCAACTTCGTCCGTCATGGCTTTGCCACGGTCAACCTCACCGATGACGAGTTGGCCAAGGAGCATGTCCGGCACATGGTGGGCGGCCGGTCGGCCCTGGCGGCGGACGAGCGCCTGTTCCGCTTCCAGTTCCCGGAGCGGCCGGGCGCCCTGATGCGCTTCCTGTCCAGCCTGCACCCGGGCTGGAACATCAGCCTGTTCCACTACCGCAACCAGGGCGCCGACTACGGTCGCATCCTGGTAGGCATCCAGGTACCCGCAGGCGATGAAGCAGCCTTCAAATCCTTTGTCGACACTCTGGCCTATCCCTATGTCGAGGAAACCGGCAACCCTGTGTATCAACTGTTCCTGCGCTGAGCGGGCGTCCCTACACTGCCTCGCATGTCATTGATCGCCACCACCGCCAGCCCGCTGCTGCAGCAGGCCTTGCAGAGCAAGCTGCAACGCCGCGATCGGCCCCCCATGGGCATGGGTGAGCTTGAGGCGGTGGCGATTCGCCTGGGCCTGCTGCAGCACTCGCTCAAGCCGCGGTTTCGCGAGCCCCAGCTGGTGGTCTTTGCCGCTGACCACGGCTTGGCCGTGGACGGCATCCATGCCGGCCCGGGCCGGCAGACGGACGAATTGGTCAGCCAGATCCTGGCCAACCAGCATCCCATTTCAGCCCTGGCCCGGCTGCAGGGCTTGACGCTGTCGCTGGTGGATTGCGGCGTGGCCAACAAGCTGCCGCCCCATGAAAGGCTGATCCAGCGCAAGATCGCCCACGGCACCCGCAATGCCCGCGTGGGCCATGCGATGAGCCTGGAACAGGCCCATGCCGCGATACGCGCCGGCATGGAAATTGGCGACAACCTGCGTGGCAACCTGATGGCCTGCGCCGGCCTGGGCGTGGGCTCTCATGAAAGCGCAGCGCTGGTGCTTTCGCACCTGACCGACACCCACTTGCGCGAACTGGTGACCAGCAGCCCGCGCATGAACCCCGAGTTGCTGGCGCACCTGATGATCGTGGTGCAGGGGGCGCAGATGCGCCACCGCGATGTGAGTGATGCGGTGGAGGTACTGGCGGCCTTCGGCGGCTTCGAGACCGCCGTGATGGTGGGGGCGATGCTGGTGGCCGCCAGCAAGCGACACCTGATCATGGTGGACGGCATCGCCGCCTGCGCCGCGATGCTGGTGGCTTCGCGCATTGCCGAGTCAGTGATTGACTATTGCGTCTTCACCCGCAGCCAGAACCACCATGGGCTGGACCGCGCCCTGGCATTGTTCAAGGTCAATGCCCTGCTTGAATTGAAGCTCGACGCGATCGACGGCACCGGCTCCTGCCTGTCATGGCCCCTGATCAACAGCGCCGCAGCCCTGTTGACCGACATGGACAGCGGGGACGACGAGACGTCCTTGCCCGCCGGCATCGACCCGCCCATCGTGCAGAGCCTGTACAACCCGCAGAACCCGACGGTGCCCGGCCTGCTGCCCTGACTTGCTGACGCGCTGTGGCGAAAAAGGCGCCCGAGGGCGCCTTTCTCCCGCCGGCCGCTGCGGCGTCAGGCCGAGAAGCTGGACCCGCATCCGCAGGTGGTGGTGGCGTTCGGGTTCTTGATCACGAACTGCGCCCCCTGCAGGTCTTCCTTGTAGTCGATCTCGGCGCCGGTCAGATACTGCAGGCTCATCGCGTCGATCAGCAAGGTGACACCGTTCTTGCTCATCTGGGTGTCGTCTTCATTGACCACTTCGTCAAAAGTGAATCCGTACTGAAAGCCCGAGCAACCGCCGCCCTGGACGAAGACGCGCAGCTTGAGCTCGGGGTTGCCTTCCTCGGCCACCAGATCGGCCACCTTGGCCGCAGCACTGTCAGTGAAGACCAGGGGCGCCGGCATCTCGAAAGACTCGACGGGCAAACTTTCGACAATCGCGTTCATGGCTTCTCCGATAGGGTTGGTTGGTCTCGCGCGTTTTACAAAACCTGCATTGCCGGCACCGCTCGATCCCTGCATTTTCCACTGGTATCGCCAAACGTGTGCGATGCCCTGCCAACGGACCGGTCTTGTGAGAGGGCATCGCCCACAAAAAAGGGCCGCCTCGCGGCGGCCCTTTCGAGCGGGCCAGGCCCAGCCATCAACGCTTGCTGAATTGCTTGCGACGGCGCGCGCCGTGCAGGCCCACCTTCTTGCGCTCGACTTCTCGCGCATCGCGGGTGACGAAACCAGCCTTGCTCAGATCGGGCTTGAGCGTGGCGTCGTAATCGATCAGCGCCCGGGTGATGCCGTGGCGAACCGCACCGGCCTGGCCCGACTCGCCACCGCCGCGCACATTGACCTTGATGTCGAAAGCCAACTCGTTGTTGGTCAGCAGCAGGGGCTGCTTGACGATCATGATCGAGGTCTGGCGGCCGAAGTAGTCGCCCACCTGCTTACCGTTGACCACGATCTGACCCTCACCGCGCTTGATGAACACGCGGGCCACCGACGATTTGCGGCGGCCGGTGCCGTAGTTCCAATTACCGATCATCACCGCTCCTTAGATTTCCAGCGCTGCAATTTCCAGCACTTTGGGCTGCTGGGCGGTGTGCGGGTGCGAACCACCGGCGTACACCTTCAGCTTCTTGATCATCGCGTAGCCCAGCGGGCCCTTGGGTAACATGCCTTTGACCGCCTTCTCGAGGGCCCGGCCGGGATGCTTGGCCTGCATGTCCTTGAAGGTAGTGGCGTGAATGCCGCCCGGATAGCCAGAATGCCGGTAGTACACCTTGTCTTCGGCTTTGTTGCCGGTAACGCGGATCTTGTCGGCATTGACGACGATGATGAAATCACCGGTATCGACGTGAGGCGTGTAAATGGCCTTGTGCTTGCCGCGCAAACGGAGTGCCACTTCGCTGGCAACACGTCCGAGCACCTTGTCGGTGGCATCAAGCACAAACCACTCGTGCGTCA
>JAYUQJ010000216.1:0-4121 GCA_043756825.1 Betaproteobacteria bacterium
GTGCGGGCCTTGCTGGACAGCGGTGCGTCCGCCACCGCCGACGGCAACGGGGCCGAGTTCGCCAGCGGCGGGTCGATGGCCAGCTACCTGCTGTTCGAGTCGCCCTACACCCGTGCGCTGATGGCACTGGGCGAGGCCGACACGATGGACCGGCGCGACGAGGTGCTGCAGTTCTTCGCCTGGGGCGGCGCCGCACCGCGACGGAGCGCGTCGCCTACGTCCGCCGGGCAGGCGCTGCCCGACATCCTGCTGCCCTGACCCTGCAGCGCCGCGCCCCGCCGGCCCGGTCGTTGCGCGCGGGACCGGGTGGCAAGGTCCTGGTCTAGGATCGCGGCTTGCGCCAACGCCCACCGCCCCGCCCAGAATCCCCATGCCCCTGCCCCCACCCGACTGCCAGCGCCAAGCCGGCCACCAGCGCCGCATCACGGTCAGCGCCTTCCACCGCAACGACGGGCTCTGGGACGTGGAAGGCCATCTCACCGATATCTGGCCGACGCCGGTGCGCAAGGCCGACACCAGCCTGCCCGGCGGCCAGCCCATGCACGAAATGTGGCTGCGCTACACCCTGGACAGCAGCGCCACCATCCTGGCGGTGCAGGCCGCAATCGACGCCGGCCCCTATGACGCCGGCTGCGCGGTGATCGCGCCCGACTATCGCCAGCTGGTGGGCGTGCAGGTGGCGCGCGGCTACCGCGACGCCCTGCGCCGGCTGTTCGGCCGCACCGCCGGCTGCACCCACATGAACGAGCTAGCCGCGGCCATGGGCACCGCCGCCCTGCAAGCCCTGTGGGACGACATGCCGGTCAACCCCGAGCTCAAGCCCTTCAGCATCGACGGCTGCCATGCCCTGAGCAGCAGCGGCCCGCAGGTGGCCAAGTTCTATCCGCGCTGGGCCCGCAGCGCAGACGCCGATTCATGATTGCCCGGCGGTGGCCGCAGCGCTGCCGCACCCCATGTCGGCGAGCGGCCCGGCCCGCACGGTCCGGGTCGGGCTGAAACGCGCTGCGCGCCGGGGGCGCTACAGGCCCTGGGCCAAGGCCCGTGTGACATCGGCGGCCGGCACCGCCCGCGCATCGGCAAAGCCGCTGCCGGCCCAGAGCGGCGAGAAATCACCCAGGCCCTTGGCCTCGGCGCACGCCCGCAGCGGGGCCAGCGCCGCCGCGGCCAGCGGAAAGGCCGGCGCCAGCGGGCTCATCGCGCCCAGTTCCAGCATCAGGCGGTTGACCAGGCCGCGCGCCAGCCCGCCCGAGAACAGATTGGTCAGCACGCTGCGGGCCGCCGGGTGCTGCAGGGCGGCGCGGTGCGGCGCGCTGGTGCGGGCTTCCGGGCACAGCAGATAGGCGGTGCCGGCCTGCACCGCCGCCGCGCCCTCGCCCAGTGCAGCACGCACCGCGTCCGCGCTGCCGATGCCGCCGGCGGCGATCACCGGCACCTGCAGCGCGGGCACCAGCCGGCGCAGCAGCGTCTGGGTGTCGCACTGCAGCGCTGGATCGGTATCCAGAAAGTGGCCACGGTGCCCGCCCGCCTGCAGGCCCTGGGCGATGACCGCATCCACGCCCCGGGCCTGCAGCCACCGGGCCTCGTGCAACGTGGTGGCCGACGACCAGACCGACGCGCCCAGGCGCCGGACGCGCGCCAGCAAGGCCGGCGCCGGCAGGCCGAAATGGAAGCTCACCACCGCCGGCGGCCGGGCTTCCAGCACCTCGGCCATGGCCTCGCTGAAGGGCTGGCGGCTGACACCACCGGTGCCGGCCTCGGGGTCGAGCCCCCAGTCGTCATAGAAGCGGCGCAGGCTGTCACGCCAGGCCGATTCGCGCGCCGGGTCGGGCTGCGGCGCCACATGGGCAAAAAAATTGAGGTTGAAAGGGCCGCTGCCCTCGGCCTGCAGCCGGGCCAACTCGCGGTCCAGCATGTCGGCGCCCAGCATCGCCGCCGGCAGCGAGCCCATCGCGCCGCTGCGGTCGGCGGCCAGGGCCAGGGCGGCGTCCTGCACCCCGGCCATCGGGGCCTGGATGATGCGCCGGGGCACCGCAGCGCGGCTCACGGACGGCCCGCCTGCAGCAGCCTGTCCACGGTGTCGCGGATCAGGTGGCCGGCGATCGAGAAGCGCGGCGGTATGCCGGGCAAGGCGTCCAGCGCAAACCACTGGGCGTCCTCGATCTCGCCAACCTGCGGCACGATCAGCCCGGACGCGTACTCTGCCGTGTAGGCCACCATCAGGCTGTGCGGGAAGGGCCAACTCTGGCTGCCGTAGTAACGCAGGCCCTGCACCTGCAGGCCCACCTCCTCGGCCACCTCGCGGTGGACGCAATCTTCCAGCGATTCACCGGCCTCCACGAAGCCCGCCAGCGCACTGTACATGCCCTTGGCGTAATGGGGCGAGCGGGCCAGCAGCAGCTCGCCCGGCCGCCACACCAGGGCCATCATGGCCGGGCTCAGGCGCGGATAGGCACTGTGCCTGCAAGCCGGGCAGACCCGCGCCCGCTCGCCCGGCAGCAGCTCGGTGGGTGTGCCGCAGACGCCGCAGTAGCGGTGGCTGCGGTCCCATTCCAGCACCTGCGCGGCGCGGCTGGCCAGACCGGCCAGCGGGGCGTCGAAGCGCAGCATGGCGGCCCGCAGCGCCACCGGGGCCCAGCCCGCCGGCGCCTCGGGCAGCAGCAGGGCCCAGCAATCCTGGCCGCCCAGGGTGCCCAGGTAATGCCGCGTCAGGGCGCCGGCGGCCAGGCTGTCAGGCGCCAGGGCTTGCAGCGCGCCGGCATCGCCCTCGGGCAGCAACAGTTGGTTGCCGACGAAGGCCAGGCACCAGGCCTGCAGGCTGGTGTCGGCGGAAGGTCGGGTGGCGGGGATGAAGTGCATGGCGGCGGGATCAGCGTGGGTCGGTGTCGCGGCGCGTGCGCGGCGCGTTTCGGGGGGCGGCGGCCGGCGCCGCCGGCGCATGCGGCAGGGCTTGCGGCAGCGGCGTGGCCTGCAGCAGCTGCCAGACCCGCAAGGCCGCGAAGGCGTCGTTGGCGGCATACAGCAACTGGCTGGCGCTGAGCGCGGGCAGCGCCCAATTGGTGGTGGTGACCTTCTTGCTCTTGGCAAAGCGCTGCCCGAAAGCCAGCGCCACCGCGCTGCGCACGCCGATGTCGCGCCGGTAGCCGCGCTGCACGAACAGGGTGTTCAGGTCCAGCACGCCCTGTGGCACCAGGCCCAGCTTGGCCTGGATCTGGGCCCGGTCCGATTCCAGGCCGAAGCCGGCCTTGACCAGGCCCGGCGCCAGCAGCAGCGCCCGCAGGGGGTCGAGGCAGGCCGGCCGGTGCAACTGGAAGACGTAGGCCCGGTCGGCCAGCGCAAACTGCACCGTGTGCGGCCCGTCGCTGACCTCGCCCACCCGGAAGGTGGGTTTCGATTCGGTGTCGAAGCCAGCCACCCCGGCCGCCAGCAGGGCCTGCACCGCAGCCTCGCAGCGCTGCGGCGTGTCGGGCACCTCGATCTGCGCCAACAGCAGGCCGGCGAAGGGCGGCAGCAGCGCGACCTGGTCTTTGTCGGGCACCGGCAGGCGCGGCGCTGCGGGCGGGCGCGGCCGCAGCGCCACGGCGTCGCGGTCGGCGGGGGGCGGGCTGGGCATGGGCGGGCGGGCCGGTCAGCGCAGGGGGATGGGCGTGGCCCGGTCCACCGCCACCGCCGTGACGCTGTTCTGCGGCGAGCCGTCGATCAGCCGGTCGGAATAGGTCAGGTAGACCAGCGCATTGCGTTTGGCGTCGACGATGCGCACCACCCGCAGCCGCTTGAAGATGAGCGAGATACGTTCGGAGAACATCTCTTCCTGTTGCCTGATCGGCTTGGCAAAGCTGATCGGACCGACCTGCCGGCAGGCGATGGACGCCTCGGACTTGTCTTCGGCCAGGCCCAGCGCGCCCGTGACCCCGCCAGTCTTGGCGCGCGAGACGAAACAGGTGACCCCGGCGACGCCCGGATCGTCATAGGCATCGACCACCACCTTGTGGTCGGGGCCGATCAGCTTGAAGGCGGTGTCGACCGCGCCGATCTGCTCGGCCTGCACTGACCCGGCCGCCAGGGCCAGCGACAAGGCCAGCGCCGGCAGGCGGGGGGCAGGCGCGGCAAACGGCAGTGAAAAC
>JAYUQJ010000217.1:0-4114 GCA_043756825.1 Betaproteobacteria bacterium
TCTTAGCGGCAGCGATGGCCCGCTCGACAGCGTGCAACTGCTGTGCCAGGTCGAAAAGGTGCCGCACCCGACAAACGAAGCCACCGTCGGGCACGACGACGCCGCGGCTCAGCGCACTGTGAACCGCACAGTGATCGCCTTCGTAGCAGGTGTGACCAGCGTGGCGACGGCCTTTGCGCCCTTGGCCAGCTTCAAGCCCTTGGCTTCGAGCTTGTCGCCTGCCACCACCAGATCGGCCTCCGACTTTTCGGCGCCGTTCAGCACTGTCAGCTTGCCTTTCAAGCCAGTCGGTGCCATGGGCTTGCCATGGTCCTCGACGTAGATGATGGCGCCATCCGGCGAACCCACCAGTTCGAACGACAGGTCGCTTGAGGTCGCCACCACGCCGCCGTGCTTGGCGGGGCCGCCGCCGTGCGCAAACGCGGCACTGAACGACAGGGCCGACAGGCCCAGCACCATCACGGTCAACAGTTTCTTCATCATCATCTCTACGATCTCCTGCAAGGTTCGGCGCACTGGGACAGGCGGCGCCGCCGGGCCTGGTTGGAACTCATCCGGCAGCCTGGCCAAGGGTCTTGCCTTGAGGCACTGCAGGATCAATCTGTGTCGGCCGCTGCGTGTCCGGACGCCAGGACCGGGCGAAGCTTGGACAGCCTTTGCGGCGCCTGTGCGGGTGGGTGCCGCTCATGGACGCAGGCGCCGCCGTTCGTCAAACCCCGTACCCGGCGAGGCACTCCCGGCCACCAGACGGTCTCGCGGCGTGACAAGGAAGGCAACGACGGCCAAGCCAACGAACAAACCGGACAGCACGGCCGACAACGTGTGCTCGTCCAGCATCACACGGGCCCACATCGTCGCGGCGACGACCGGCGCGAGCGACCAGGCCCAATGCCAGCCGTAGCGTCGACAGGCGAACCAGGCCGCACACGATGCGAGTGAGGTGTGGCCGGAGGGCACATTGCCCTTGCTGTCCGGCCGGTGCGGCCGCTGGCCGATTCTGGTGTCGAGGACCCTCCAGTCATTCAGCAGCCGCTTCGGGACATGGGTCGCTGCCGTGCCGGCCACGCCGACGGCGCTCAACTGGGCCAGACCCACCAGATCCCGCTTGAGGACCGGCAGGGCGATGGCTGCCGCCGTGTTGACGTGTCGCACCACGTACTCCACCGCGACCACCGCCGTGTCCTGGTCACCCCGGCGCCGCACGGCGTAGTCGCGCGCATGGTCGGTGGGGAACAACGCGCACCCCAGGGCCAGAACCACCGACAGCCAGGCCAGCACCCGCCAGGCGCGCGGCAAGTCCCGGTGTGCCAAGGCCGATGCACGCAGCGCCGCAGCAAATCGCAGGCGGCGGCGATGCGGATCTGCCCGGGTGGACCCTGGGGACGCCGTGTCCTTGGGATTCATGGCTTGGCTACCGGTTGTGGGTGGACGGTATGGGCGGTGGGGGCTGGATACGGCCCGGGGGCTGCACCCAGATCCCGCTCGGCGCGGTAGGCGCCGCCGCGCCTGTCCAGCGCACCCAGCACGGTGTGGAACACATTGTCATGGCCGTAGGCCCCGGCCCGGCGGCGCGGCCCTGGCGCGGGTTCGCCCGTGCCGTGCGAGCGCCAGATCAGAAAGGGGATGTCCATCTGCACCTTGGGCGCCAGCGCCGCCGGGGTTCCGTGCAGGTACAAGCCACCTTCGCCCAGTGACTCACCGTGATCTGAAATGTAGATCAGGGTGCTGTGCCAGTCCGCCAGGCTGCGCAGACGATCGATGATCTGGCTGAGCAAGGCGTCGGTGTAGACGATGGAGTTGTCGTAGGCATTGAGCAGCGTGCCCGGTGGGCACGCGCCCAGACTCACGGTCTTGCACGCCGGCTTGAAGGCCTCGGCTGCCTGGGGGTATTTCTCGTGGTAGACCGGGCCATGGCTGCCGGTCTGGTGCATCACGATCAGCACCTGGCGGCTGCCGGAGGCCAGGATGCGTCGCTCCAGGCCGAGCAGCAGGTTGCCGTCGAAGGAGCGCTCCCGTGCCTGCTTGCAGAGCGTTTGGTCCTGCTCGGAAGGCTGGGCATGCTGGTCGCATGCTTGCGCCAGTTCGGTCGCGCTGACGCGGCTGGAGACAGTCATTCGAGGTTCGCCGAAGTTGTTGCTGCGCCACTCGACGTCAACGCCGTGCCGGTGCAGGTAGGACGGCAAGGACTCTTCCGGCGGATGGTCGTCGACCTCGTTGCCCTGCGCGGAGAGCATGCATGCAAGCGCAGCCGTGGTGTAGCTGGCGCAAGCCCTGGCAGGCAAGACCTCGACGGCCTGCCGGCGCAGCAAGGGATTGGTTTCACGCTCGTAGCCATACAAGGAGAAGTTGGCTGCCCGAGCCGACTCGCCGATCACCAGCACCACCACGCGACGCGGGCCGCCGGCCGTGTTGGCGTCAGCAGCCAAGGCGGGCAGCAGCGCCAAGGGGCGCTGGGCAAGGCGCTCGCGGTGCAGGAACCTGGCGCCGTTGACCAGGTAGGACCACGGCGGCGTCATCGCGCCGATGCGGCTCATGTGGCGGTCCAGCCACAGCCAGGTGGCGGCATTCAGGTACAGCCACAGCGAGGCCGCAGCCAGCGCTGCGGCCCATTGCAGCGCCTGCACCCTGCGACGACTTCTGACCCATCTCAGGCGCCACACCCACCAGGCGGGCAAGCCCGAGAGCAGGCCCATCCACAGCAGCATCGACGGGTGCAAGAGATCGGAGGCTTCGCCCGGCCGGGTGCGCAAGACATTGCCCATCATCTCGACGTCCATGACGACCTGGTAGCTGTGCATGAAGTAGGTCACCAAGCCATTGGCCAGCAGCAGCAGCACGGCAAGGGCCTTCAGCAGGCGCAAGGACAGCAGCGCCGGCAAACCCAGTGCCAGGTGCATCAGGAGGCCGAGCAGTAGTGCCAGGCTGCCAAGGGTGCGCCAGCCTTCGGGCCCGCTCAGGTCCAGGTGCTGCGCCGCAAAGGCCCAGGTCGGCCACTGGAAGGCCAGCGCGGTGTAGGCCGTGTACAGCAGCAGGAATTGCCAGGGCCGGATGGCCGGTCTGCACAGCCACCCGAGCCGGGTTGATCGCCAGGCGGGCGGACGGCTTGGGTTCACGGTGGGCTGCATCGATTTAGCGGCTGGGATGGGCGAAGTCGGTGGCTTGTCGATTCAAATACGGCCAAGCGGACGGTGGTGGGCGTGTCGCTCTTCAACTCAATAGCCTTCCAAAGTGCCGGCAGCACCCTGTGACACCTCGGGCTCGGGCAGCGTCAGCCGCTGCGTGGCATTCTTGCCGAACAGCCAGAACAGCACCGGCGTAAGCAAGGTGTCGAGCAGCGTCGAGCTGACAAGGCCACCGAAGATCACCACCGCCACCGGGTGCAGGATTTCCTTGCCCGGGGCGTCGACCGCCAGCAGCAGCGGCGTCAGCGCGAAGGCCGCCACCAGCGCCGTCATCAGCACCGGCGTCAGCCGCTCCAGCGACCCGCGCACGATCATCGCCTGACTGAAGCGCTCGCCCTCGAACTTGCACAGGTTGATGTAGTGGCTGATCTTCAGGATGCCGTTGCGGGTGGCAATGCCCGCCAGCGTGATGAAGCCCACCATCGAAGCCACCGACAGGCTCACACCCGCGATCCACATCGCCACCACCGAGCCGATCAGCGCCAGCGGGATGTTGGCCATGATGATGCAGGCCAGCACCACCGACTGGTAGCGGCTGTACAGCACCAGGAACATCATCGCCAGCGACACCACGGAAAGGCCGGCGATCAGCCGCGTGGCCTGCTCCTGGGCCTGGAACTGGCCCTCCAGGTTTATGAAGTTGCCGGTGGGCAGGGCCATCTTGTCGATGATGCTGCGGATGTCGGCGATGACCCGGCCCATGTCGCCGCCGTCGGTGTTGGCGTAGACGATGATGCGGCGGCGCCCGTTCTCACGGCCGATCTGGTTCGGCCCGTCGGTCTCTTCCACGGTGGCGATGCTCGACACCGGGATGCGGCCGGCCGGCGTGTCGATCAGCGTGCGCGCCAGGTCCTGCGGGCTGCGCTGGTTGTCGGGCAGACGCAGCACCAGTTCGTAGCGGCGCGGTCCGTCGACGATGTCGGCGCCGTGCG
>JAYUQJ010000218.1:0-4105 GCA_043756825.1 Betaproteobacteria bacterium
CCGATCTGCTGCATATTGTGGGTGACAATGACGATGGTGAAACGTGCCTTCAATTCGTAGATGAGTTCTTCTATTTTCAATGTGGAAATCGGGTCCAGCGCAGATGCCGGCTCATCGAGCAATAATACTTCCGGCTCGATGGCAATGGCACGCGCAATGACCAGCCGCTGCTGCTGTCCGCCAGACAGGCCCAAGGCATTATCGTGCAAACGATCTTTGACTTCGTCCCACAACGCCGCGCCGTGCAACGCGCTCTCCACCACTGCGCCGGGTTTGCCGTCACCACCGACGCGGAAGCGCACATAACCGCGCGCCTGCATGTCCTCAAAGAGGTCGATGAACTCGCCCTTGCGGTCGCGCACCACCGGCGCCAGGATCATCAAGCGCGTGTCTTCGGGCAGCGTCAGCACGGCGTCCACCATTTGGCTCACGCTCTGCGCCTGCAGCGCCAGGTTGTGGTCGGGGCAATACGGCGTGCCGGCGCGCGCGTACAGCAGGCGCAGGTAGTCGTGGATTTCGGTGATGGTGCCGACGGTCGACCGCGGGTTGTGGCTGGTGGCCTTCTGTTCAATGCTGATCGCCGGGCTCAAGCCTTCGATGACGTCGACATCGGGCTTGTCCATCAGCTGCAGGAACTGCCGCGCATAGGCCGACAGGCTTTCGACATAACGCCGCTGGCCTTCGGCATACAGCGTGTCGAAGGCCAGGCTGCTCTTGCCCGAGCCCGACAGCCCGGTGATCACCACCAGCGCATGCTTGGGGATGTCGAGGTCGATGTCGATGTTCTTCAGGTTGTGGGTGCGCGCACCCCGGATCTGCAGGTGGGTCGCGCCGGCCGGCAAGGGCCGTGGCGCAGCGGCCAAGCCACGCGACGCGGCCGGTACGGCATCAGGTACGGCAGTGGCCTGGGGCACATTGGCAGACAGAGACTCAGGAGCGAGGGGCAGCATGGAGGCAACATCACGAGGGCAACCGGCCATGATAGCGGCATGGGCGTTTTCGGTCTGGGGTCTACCCTATGGTGCCGGTTCAGGAGGTGCCGGGCCTAGCGAGACCGGCAAGGTTGGCAGTGCCGAAGCTGGCGACCAATTGAGTCCTGAAAGCCACGGAGGGCCAACAAGGCTTGAAGCTCAGCGCCATTTCGATGCGTAGGGCAGCACTTCGACCAGCCTGTAGTGCCGCTCCTGCTTGACCCGAAGCTCGTTGTCTTGCAACACCAACTCAAACAAGGCGATGACCTCATCGGCCATCGCTTGCGCAGCCACCGGGCGGCAACGCAAATCTGGGAATCGTTCAGCGCAGAACCCCACATCCTGCTGGGTCTGCACGATGCCGATCTGGTCAGCCCCGACCTTGGCCTGCACCGGCACGATGAAGTGTTCGCCGTCGACATTCAGGCCCACATACAACTCATCGATCTCAATTTGAGTGCGACCGTGCTCCGCCCTCATGGACGTGCGCAGATGGTTCTGAAGCGAATAGGTGGTGATGCCCAGAAAGATGTCGATCAGGCGGTTGTAGCGCAGCTTGGCCAGCAAGGCCTGTTCATCGCCGGGCGCATAGCGAAGCACGATCTCCGGCGTGGCGTCGGGCAGATCGATGACCAACAGTGACGGCTGCGGTCGGATGCGGCTGATCCGGGCCAGCCTGAAACTGTAGGTCGAGTTGCCCGACAGCTCGATGATCCATTCTTTGCCGGCCGGCGCCGTGGCAGCCACGGCCGCCGGCAAAGGCCGCCTGAATCGAAACGAATAGATCAGATCGCCCAGGTTCTTGGGCAGCTTGACACCCAGTGCAGTGGCCTCGGATTCGATGTCACTGCGATGAAATTGCACCTGGTCCAGCCCCGGTTGCCAACCCTTGGTGAACAAGCGTTCGACGATGGCCGCATACATCGTGCCTTTGCTGGCGGTCGCTTTAGACATCGACCGGCACGACCTCAAACTCAAGCTGTGGCTGATCTGAAGTCTCCTTGGCCTGCGCAGCCGGGCGAATGCGGCCTGCAATGGGGCTGCCCGCCAAGCCATAGCGCCTGACCGCATCAGCCATGGTGTAGTTCAGGATCGCCTCTGCCCCGAGGGGCAGCGCTTGGTTGGGCTTGGGCGGCGTCAGGCCCATGGCCAGCACCAACTGCGATGCCACCGCTCGGGCTAACAGGGGAGGTACCGAATTGCCAATCTGCCGAAACCCATGCCACTTGGTGGCATGGAATCGAAACCAGTCCGGATACGAGTGCAGCCGAGCCGCTTCGCGAACCGTGATCACGCGGGGCCATTTCGGGTGGATGGGCCGCGGCGAGGTGAAGGCGCCACGCGCGCTGTCGGTGCCCGCTCGCAAGGTGTTGCAGACACCCGCTGGATCGAGTTTCAAGAACCGGCTCACCGGCTCAATCGCGCCCAGCGCCGTGGCCCGAAAGCGATCCCGCGACAGCACTGTATGAGCCGTGCGAGTGCTAGCGGTGAGCAGCTTGGGGTCCCATTGCCTGGGGTGCGACAAATCCAGCGGATCGTGGGTCTCGCCGCGTAAGCGCTGGGCATACGCTGACCGGGGGCTCAGCGCTGTTGCGACATGGTCGCTGACCAGCAATGCGTCAAAGCGATCAGCATCTGGCAGATCGCCGATGGCATCGCCCACCGTAGTGCGGGGTGAGTCTGTTGGATAGACCGCCATGGCTTGATCGTCGCGCGACGCCAGCAGGAACAGGCGCTTCCTGTCCTGCGGTACGCCATGGTCTACGGCATTCAGGACTTTATAGGGCATCTGTACCTGGTAGCCGCTTGCCGAGAGTGTCTCCACTATTTCGTTCAAAAAGACCTTATGAGCCCCCATGGTCAAGCCACGAACGTTTTCGAACACAGCGTACTTTGGGCGCAACTCGCTCACCAAGCGGCAAAAGTGATACACCAAACCGTTGCGTGGGTCGTCCAGTGCCCGCTTGCCAATGGTGGAAAAGCCCTGACAGGGCGCTCCCCCACAAACCGCGTCAATGTCTCGACTGCCGATGCCAGCTTGGTCCCGGATCAGCGGGCCCGACATTTCCACCACGCTGCGACAAATGGCCACCGACATGGGGAAGTTGTAGTGATGGGTCGCCGCATGGATCGGATCGATCTCCACCGAGGCAACTACGTCAAATCCCGCTTGCTCAAACCCCAGGCTCAAGCCTCCTGCGCCCGCGAACAGATCAACAACGATGGGTCGTCGGTGCAATATTTGTTGACTCATGTTTGCTCCTGACGGAGGCGAACTCTACACGCTACCCCTTGCCCGACCGGCGACGGTGCTCGGGCACCGCCCAGCAGTCGGCCGCAGTCGCTAAAGCAAAAGACTTTCATGTATAGACTCATGCGCTCGTCCTGGGAACGCACCAAGCTGCTGCCCCGGGGCCAGAAAGCGGCATTGGACGAGGTTGCCTGAAGGGCTGAGAGTGGCTACGCGAAAAGCCTGCTTGGAACATGTTGCTGGCGCGGGCCCGAGCGCTGCCCTACCCGGCCAGCCAGGTGGGCCCTGGCCTGTTGCAGGCGGCCTGATCCCGCGTGTCCAGCGGCTGGACCGGTTCACAATCAGCCGACAGGGTGCCACGGGGCGCAGGAGACGCCATGACGGGCAAGACAAGCCGGGGGATCACGGCGCACAGCCCGGCGGCGCTGCCGGCGCTGGCCCTTGCGCTGCAGGCCGCTAGGGGGCGGGTGCTCAGCCGGCCGGACGAGCTGGGCGTACTAGTGCAGTGTTCAACGCTATTCGCGACATAAAACCGTGGATTTGCCGCTGTGGCGGCGTTGCAAATCCTCGCCATGCCATTGGGCATGGCTGCGGTTTGCGCCTAGCCACAGCGGCAAATCCATCGGTTTTCTTAAGTCGCTCACAGCATCGAACACTGCACTAGTGGCCCAGGGCAGCGCCGCCCAGGCCCAGGCTTGGCGGTCGCTGCCCGGGGTGGTCGATGTGGCCAGCGACGGCAACGTGGACATCGGCCCGCCCGGCGCCGACCCGGCCTGAGCCGCTCAGCCGCGCAACACGCGCAGGATCTCGGGCCCGTAGGCGTCCAGTTTCTTGGCGCCCACGCCGCTGATGCCGGCCAGGGCGGTGATCGAGTCGGGCGCCG
>JAYUQJ010000219.1:0-4100 GCA_043756825.1 Betaproteobacteria bacterium
CATCATCGGTTTCCTCAAGGCGCGCGGCATCGGCGTGCTGATCACCGACCACAACGTGCGCGAGATGCTGGGCATCTGCGACCGCGCCTACATCATCAGCGAGGGCCGGGTGCTGGCCGAAGGCACGCCCGCCGACATCATCGGCAACGCCGACGTGCGGCGGGTCTACCTGGGAGAGCATTTCCGCCTGTAGGCGCGGATCTGCCGATGCGCCGATGAAACCCAGCCTGCAGGTACGCCTGTCGCAGCACCTGGCGCTGACGCCCCAGTTGCAGCAATCGATACGCCTGTTGCAACTGTCCACCCTGGAGTTGCACCAGGAGATCGAGCAGATGCTTGAACAGAACCCTTTCCTGGATGTGGACGACGACCATGCGCCGATGGAGTTCGGCCTGGAGCGGGTGAGCGCGGCCGCCGACGCCGGTGCCGAGCGTGAAAAGAGCAAGCTGTCCGAGCGTGAGGACAGCGGAGACGGCGTGGCCGGCGCCGATGAGCCGGCCGGCCTGGACAGCGCCGAATTCGGTGCCACCGCCCGTGACGATTGGGAAAACGGCACCGAGCAGGACGACTTCGACGGCATCCGCGAGCTGCCCTCGGCCACCGGCGCCGCCAGCAGTGACGATGAGCACCGCGAACCAACCGACGGTCATAACGGCGGGCCGAGCCTGCAGGATCATCTGCGCCAGCAATTGCTGGGCATGCGACTGTCGGGTGAGGACCTGGCGGCGGTGATGGTGCTGATCGAGTCGCTCGACGATGACGGCTACCTGGCCGACAGTCTCGACGAGATCGCCGAGCGGCTGGCCATCAGCCTGGGCCTGGCCGGTGATGGCAGTGGCGACGCCGAAGACCAGCAATGCCATGAAGGGCGCGAAGACCTGGCCGACCGGCTGCGCTTCGCGCTGAAGATCCTGCAGGCGCTGGACCCACTGGGCGTGGGCGCGTGCGGCCTGAGCGACTGCCTGGTGATCCAGCTGCGCCAGCATCCGGATGGCCCGGCACGCAGCGCCGCGATGCAGATTTGCGAAAAGCACCTGGAGCTGCTGGCCCGCAAGGACATCAAGAAGCTGATGGGGGTCACCGGCGCCACCGAGCAGACCCTGCGCGAGGCCGAGGCCCTGATCAAGGCCTGCGAGCCCAAGCCGGGCCGACCCTTCACCCGCGCCGAAGCCAATATCGTGGTGCCGGATGTCATCGTCATGAAGGCCGGACGCGGCTGGAAGGCCACCCTCAACCCGGACGTGATGCCCAAGCTGCGCATCAACGACCTGTATGCGCAGGCCATCCGCGGCCGTGGCAATGGCGGTGCGGGCCTGTCGGTGCGCCTGCAGGAGGCGCGCTGGTTCATGAAGAACATCCTGCAGCGTTTCGACACCATCCTGCGCGTCAGCCAGGCCATCGTCGAACGCCAGAAAAGCTTCTTCGCCCACGGCGCCATCGCCATGAAGCCCTTGGTGCTGCGCGAGATCGCCGACGAACTGGGCCTGCACGAGAGCACCATCTCGCGCGTCACTACCGCCAAGTACATGACCACGCCCTACGGCACCTTCGAGCTGAAGTATTTCTTCGGTTCGTCGCTCAACACCGATGCCGGCGGCAACGCCAGCAGCACGGCGGTGCGCGCCCTGATCAAGCAGTTGGTGAATGCCGAAGCACCCGCCAAGCCGCTCTCGGACAGCCAGCTGTCGGACATGTTGTCCGAACAGGGCATCACGGTGGCGCGGCGCACCGTGGCCAAGTACCGCGAGGCGCTGAAGATTGCGCCCGCCAACCTGCGCAAGGCGATGTGAACACCGACCAGCCCAGCCCCCAGCGGCCCCCTTCACCCGGTGCGGCGCGGCGCGCCCGCCCGGTGGCCGACACGCCGGTGGCGCTGTTCCTGCCCTGCGCGCCCGGCGCCGAGGCGCTGCTGACGGTGGAGCTGCAGGCCCTGCTGGGTGCCGACGTGCCGGTGCAGACCGACCGCGGCGGGGTGCAGGTGATGGGTGACGCGCTGGCGGCGATGCGGCTCAACCTCGAATCGCGCCTGGCCCAGCGCGTGCTGTGGCCGCTGGCGCATGGGCCCTACACCAACGAGCACGACCTCTACCAGCTGGCGCGCAGCGTGGCGTGGATCGACTGGATCGATCCGACGCAGACCTTTCGCATCGACACCACGGCCCAGCGCTCGCCGCTGCAGAGCCTGAACTTCGCCACCCTGCGGGTCAAGGACGCGGTCTGCGATGTGGTGCGCGATGCCACGGGCGAGCGGCCCAGCATCGACACCAAGTTTCCCGATCTGCCCTTGACCCTGCACCTGTCACCCAGCCACGCCACGCTGTACGCCGACACCTCGGGCGATGCGCTGTTCAAGCGCGGCTGGCGCGATGCCCAGGGCCTGAAGGGCGAGGCCCCACTGAAAGAAACCCTGGCCGCCACGATGCTGGCCGCCGCCGGCTGGCAGGGCCGGGCCGAGGACGGGCCGCTGTTCGACCCCTGCTGCGGCGCCGGCACCATCGTGATCGAGGCCGCGCAGATCGCCTGCGGCATCGCGCCCGGCTTGCGGCGGCGCTTTGCCTTCGAGCGCATGCTGCCCTTTCGCAGCCACCAGAACGCCTGGGCCCGCCTGAAGGACGCCGCACGCGCGCGCCAGCACGCGCCGGCGGTGCCTATCCATGCCGGTGATGTGTCCTTCCGCATGACCGACTTTGCCCAGCGCAATGCCGAGCGCGCCGGGGTGGCCCAGCACATCGAGTTCAAGACCGCCGACGCGCTGCAGCGCCTGCCACCGGCCGCCGCCGGCGTGCTGCTGATCAATCCGCCCTACGGCGAGCGCATCGATCCCCTGGGCTCGCGCGGCGGCGACCGGGGCAACCGCAGCCGCCAGGGCTTCGAGGGCGGTGGCAGCCCGGCCGAGTTCTTCAGCCAGCTGGCCAGCCACTGGAAACGCCATTACCCGGGCTGGACCGCCTGGCTGCTCAGCCCCGACCCCAAGCTGCCGCAGGCCCTGCGCCTGAAGGAAAGCCGGCGCGTGCCGATGTGGAACGGCGCCATCGAATGCCGGCTCTACCGCTTCGACCTGGTGGCCGGTTCGGCACGCCAGAAACCGCTGCCCGGGCCGGGCTGACCGGCGGCGGGCGCTGCGTCAGCGTTTCATCAAGCCGCCCAGCAGATTGCCCAGCACCCCGCCCAGGTCCAGGCCGCCAGGGCCGCTGGGCAGTTGGCCGTCGGGCGTGAGCCGGTCCACTACCTGGGGCAGCAGCTGCGACAGCTGGCCCATCAGGTCGCCGGTGGACAAGCCGGCCTGCTGCGCCAGCGCACCGATCTGGTCACCGCCCAGCACCGACTGCAACTGCTCGGGCGACACCGGCAGGTTCTGCCCGGTGCCGACCCAGGATTGCACCACCTCGCCCAAGCCACCCTGCTGAAACTGCTGCACCAGCGCGGCCAGGCCACCGCCGACCCCGCCGCCGCCCTGGTTGAGCAGGCCGCCCACCACCCGCATCAGCCCGTCCGCGCCCGCGCCACCCTGGCCGACACCCGCCAGATTGCCCATCACGCTGCCCAAGACCGAATCCAGCAAACCCATGGGGAACCTCCATCCTGCAGTGAACAAAAGCACATTCTGACCAGTTTGGGTACCGGGCTCAAAGCAAAAAATCATGCCGGCTGCGGCGCCCGCCGCTTGATGCGCCACAGCCAGATCAGGGCCAAGGCCAGCAGCGCGATCGGCAGCAGGGTGCTGCGGTTCATCGCGGTCCAGCCGCCGGTGGTGACCAGGGCGCCCGAGCTGAACGAGGTCAGCGTCATGGTGCTGTAGACGCAGAAATCGAGCGCCGCCTGGGCCCGGGTTTTCTCCTCCGGGCGCCAGGCTTCGGTGGCCAGGGTGCTGCCGCCGATGTAGAGAAAATTCCAGCCCACCCCCAGCACCAGCAGCGCGCCGAGGAAATGCATCAGGTCCTGCCCCGACAGCGCGAACAGCACGCAGGCGATGTTGAGCAGCAGGCCGACGACCATGATCGGCAGCGGGCCATAGCGCTTGACCAGCCTGCCGGTGAAGAAGCTGGGCACGAACATGCCCAGCACATGCCACTCCAGCACCAGCGCAGCGGCCGAGAAGG
>JAYUQJ010000220.1:0-4097 GCA_043756825.1 Betaproteobacteria bacterium
CTGAGAGGCTGAGAGTTTTTCGATCATGCCCGCTCAGCACCCCAAAACGCACCCGCTCGTCGTTGCAAATGCTCGCCATAGCCCGGGCTATGGCTGCGCTTTGCGTCTAGATCGAGCACGTTTTGGGGCGTTGCTCGGTCACGCTCGAAATCCTCTCAGTCTCTGAGGGGGCGCACGGCCTGCGGGCGCGCCCGCGCCGTCACATCAGCATGTCGGCCCAGATGTTGCGGGCCCAGGCCCTGGCGTAGGTGCCTTCCAGCACCGAGCGCTGGTCAGACACCCCGCCCGACCCGGCGACGGTGCGGAAGGTCTTCTGCGCCGCCACATATTCGTGCACGCTGGCCACATGGACGACCTGGGCCTCGTCCACATAGCTCATGCAGACATTGGTCAGCATCGGCTGCGGGTTGATCTCGATGCCCTGCAGGTCGGCCACGATGGCGGCAGCGCAGACCTTGGCATGCGAGTTGGCCATGTGGCCCGACTTGGGCATGCCGGCAGCCACCTGGATCGCATCGCCCAGCACATGCACGTGGGGCGCGGCGGTGGATTCGAAGTTCAGGAAGTTGACATGGCACCAGCGCCCATTGGCATTGGCCAGGCCGGTCTGCACCGCCAGCTGGCCGGCGCGCATCGCGGGCAGCACATTCAGCACATCCGCCTTGACCTCGTCCTGCACCTCGAACTTGACGCTGCGGTTGGCGCCGTTCACCGCCACCGCCTTGTGCTGGGCCCGGTACTCCACCATGCCCGGGTACAACTCGGCCCAGGCCTTCTTGAACAAAGCGCCCTTGCTGGTGACATCGGGGTTGGCGTCCAGGATCAGCACCTTGGACTTCGGCTTGTGCCGCTTGAAATAGCTGGCCACCACACAGGCGCGCTCATAGGGCCCGGGCGGGCAGCGGTAGGGCACCTCGGGAATGGCGATCGCAAAGGTGCCGCCATCGCGCATGGCCTGCAGCTGCCGGCGCAGCGCCACGGTCTCGGGCCCGGCCTTCCAGGCCTGCAGGATCTGGCCTTCGGCCTGGGCGGCCTGCAGGCCCTCGACGCTGTCCCAGACCATGTCGATGCCGGGGGCCAGCACCAGCTTGTCGTAGCCGACCGTGCCGCCGCTGTCCAGCCGCAGCTGGCGTTTGCCGACATCCACCGCAGTCACCCGGTCATGCACCACGCGCACGCCCTGCCTGCCGCTCAAGCCGGCATAGGGGCTGGTGATGTCGGACAGGGTGCGGTCGCCGCTGAGCACCAGGTTGCTGATCGGGCAGGAGACGAAGCTGCGGTTGGGCTCGATCATCATCACGTCGATGCGGTAGTCCGACAGCAGCCGGATGTACTTGGCCGCCGTGGCGCCCGCATACCCCCCACCCACCACCACCACCTGGGCCCGGCCGGGCGAGCCACCCGAAGTGGCGCACGCCGACAACAGGCCCAGGGCGCTGCCGGCGCCGCCGAGCGCCGCCGCCCTGGCCAGCCCGTGCAGGAGCTGGCGGCGGTCCAAGGATGGTTTCATCATGGTGCGGCCCTCATTTCTGCGCGGCAAAGTAGGTGGCCACCGCGTCGAGCTGCTCGGGCGTGTAGCCGCGGGTGATCTGGTGCATGATCGTCGCGGGTCGCTGGCCGGCGCGGAAGGCCAGCAGCTGGGTCAGCAGGTAATCCTTGGTCTGACCGGCCAGCCGCACCATGGCCTCGCCCTCTTGCGCGCGGCCATCGGTGCCGTGGCATTGCGCGCAGGTGGCTGCCAGCGCGCGATGGCGAAGTGCTTGCGGGTCGGCAGACCAGGCACTGCCGCCGGCCAGCAGCAGGCCCAGGCTGCAGGCCAGGCGCAGGGCAGTGGCGGTGTGCAGGCCCGGGCGGACGGGGCGGGGCGGGTTCATGGCGGGCTCCTGGTGGTGGGTGGTCCGTGTCGACCCCGGACCCGGGTGGGCCGGGCTGGCTTCAGGCCTTGCGGTCCGATGTTGCCACCCTCGGCGGCCTGGCGCTCTGGCGCGCGGTCGGATGCGGCTCATTTCAGTTGCGCGCCATGGGCGTCGAAGACCTGTACCGCCACCGGGATGGCGGCGCGGACACTGGCGGTGACGGTGCAGTAATCTTCAAACGAGCCGAGCAGCCGTGCCAGGTGGTCCACCGCTTCGGCCGGCACGCCCAGCGTCAGGCGGGCCTGCAGGCCCAGCACGCGCAGGTGCTTGTCGGCGGTGCGACCGACCCGGGCCTGCACCTCGCAGGCCAGCGGTTCGGCGTTCTGCCCGAGCTTGCGCAGCGAGAACAACAGCGACGCTGACAGGCAGTTGCCCACGGCGGCGGCCAGCAGCTGCACCGGTGACGGCCCGGCGCCCTGGCCCAGCGGCGCGGGTTCGTCGGCCAGCAGCGCAGGCACCTCGGTGCCGAACTGGTTGTCGAACTGGTAGTCGCGGCGCTGTGTCAGCCGCACGGTGAGGATCTCGTCGTTCAAACCGGCTTCCTTTCAGCGCACCTTGCCGAGCAAGGCCTGGACGTCCTGCAAAACCGCCGTCAACTCGGTCTCGCGACCGCCGTCGGGCAGCAGCCGGGCCTGCAGCTCCTGCTGCATGAAGCACACCGTCATGCGCACCTGCGCGCTGTCCAGGGCCTTGCGCACCGCCGCCATCTGGCTGGCGATATCCAGGCAAGCCTCGCCGCCTTCGATCATGCGCTGGATACCGCGCAGCTGGCCCTCTGCGCGTTTCAGGCGGTTGAGCAGATCGCTGCGGGCGGCGTCGTCGGTGAGCTGGGCCATGGTGCAGGGCGCGGCAGGGCGCCGGGGGTCGTGATCGGGCACCATTGTGACTGCCCTGCCGCCGCGCAGCCGTCACCACGCCTGGCGCACGCCATGCCCGGTGACTGCACGCCGCGCAGCGGTGCCCTGTCGCCTGCGCGACCGCCCTGGCCGGGAAAGCACCCCCATGGCGCCGCCGGCCTAGCGCCTAGTCTCCTGTCCGCTGGCGCAGCCAGCCTCAGCCGCGCCGCCCCTTTCCATCCCACCCGTTCCCAGAGACACCCATGACCCCCTCCATTCTCGGCCCGCCTGGCCGCCCTGGCGGCTGCCATGCTGCTGGCTGGCTGCGGCGGCAGCGATACCCCCGCCCCCCTGCCGGCGCCCACGCCGCCACCGACCCCGGCCGCAGTGGCCGAAGAGGCCCGGCCGCATGACGCCCGGGTCTTCACCGCCATGGCGATCGACAAGTACCCCGACTACGAAGCCTCGGCCACGGGCAAGCCCAGCTTCAAGGCGATTGCCGCTGCCAGCGTCGAGACCGACCGCTACAGCGGCACGCTGGACGGCGCCGGCTACCGGGTGGAAGTGCCGAAGAACTGGAACGGCAAGCTGGTGGCCTATGCCCACGGCTATGCCGGCGACGGTGCCAACCTGGCGGTGCAGACGCCCCCGCTCCGCCGCTACCTGATCGACAACGGCTATGCCTGGGTCGCGTCGAGCTACAGCAAGAACTTCTACGACGTGCGCGCCGGCGTGGAAGACACCAACAAGCTGGTGAACAATTTCAACAAGATCACCGCCGATAACGGCCGCACGCTGGCCGCCCCCAGCAAGCTCTACATCACCGGCTTCTCTATGGGGGGCCACATCACCGGTGCGGCCATCGAGGACGAGACCTACGCCACCGCCAACAACAAGGTCAAGTACCACGGTGCGGTGCCGATGTGCGGCGTGATGGGCGATACCGACCTGTTCAACTATTTCAGCGCCTATCAGGCTTCGGCCCAGGCGCTGGCGGGCCTGCCGAATTACCCGCTGACGTCTTTCGCCGACATCAACGCGCTGGTGCGGGCCACCCACTTCAGCACCTTCAGCTCGGTGCCCACGGCGCAGGGCCTGAAGCTGCGCGAAGTGGTCAAGAACCTCACCGGCGGCGAGCGACCGACCTTTGCCGAGGGCTTTGCCAATACCGGCCTGCATAACGTGGTCTGGACCACCTTCACCGGTGACGCGACGATCTCGGGCATCCTCACCACTGGCGTGAGCGACACCAACCGCACCGTGTTCCAGCTCGACAACGACCTGGTGCTCAATGCCGAGGAGGTCTCGCTGAATGCCATGGTGCAACGCGTCACCAAGCCGGCGG
>JAYUQJ010000221.1:0-4089 GCA_043756825.1 Betaproteobacteria bacterium
CACGGTATTGGGATTGCTACTGCCATTGTTGGAGATCGACACCGTCCCGACGCCGGCATTCAAGGCCGAATTGACCGCCACCACACCGACACCGGTCGCACCCGTACCCGGCGCGTGATTGGCAGACAGGGTCAGCCCTCCAGCCGTCAAACCGGCGCCAATGGTGATATTCCTGCCCGCCTGCAAAGTCAGGCTGGATGTACCACTCACTGCGTTCGAGACCGTGATGTCGTTTTCCGCCTGAAGCGTCACGTTCGCGGTATCCAGCTGATCACCCAGGCTGTTAGCGCCAGCAGGCTTGATCGTCACCGAGCCGCCACCAGCGCCAAACGTGTACGCGCTGCTGCCGAAGTCAGCCCCACCGCTCGAGATGTCGATGTTGTCCGGGTCGAGCAACAGGTTTCCTGTCTTGCCCCTGCCTGCCCTGAGATCCGTCATCCCTTCATAGGCCAGGTTCCGCTTTCCCGACACCTCTGCAGAGCCACCGTTGCCACCCAGAGCGCCGCCCAGCGCGCTGATCTGTCCGCCGAAGCGCGTGGTGTTGTCAGACCACACCACCACCTGGCCGCCATCGCCCGCCAAGCGCGCGTCGGCATTCAGCGTCACACCTTGAGAGACGGTGGTGTAGGTGGCCTGCTGCCCCATGCCGCGGCCTTGAAAATCCCCTCCGACATTCACCTGTCCGCCACCCGCACCGCCCGACGCGTCGATCCCGGCCGGCCCGAGCAGGCCCACCCGATTGCCGCGCACCTGCACTGCGCCTCCCAGCGCCGCGTCGCCCAGGCCCTTTGCCCACAAACGGCCTTCGACCACCGCATCACCGGCCAGCGTCAACGGGGTGGCCGACGCATCGCCGTTGACAAGACCGGCGGCGCCCACCCGCACGGCGCCGCCGCCGGCGGCCCCGGACGCATCCAGCACTGCGGCCGCCGCCACGCCGACCCTCTGGCCAGCCACCGAGATCGACCCGCCGCGCTCTCCTGTGGCCAAGCCGGTGGCGTCCAGCCGGCCATTTACCGATGTCAGCCCGTCCGCCCCGCCGTCGATGACGATGCGCCCCTCCCGCTTGCCGATGGACCGCGCCTGCACCACCCCGTCCAGATTGAGCACTGTCTCGGCAAAACCGGCGCGCGCGGCCGCGCGCAGGTCTGCCGTGCCGCCATCGGCACGCAGCGTGCCCAACTGGCTGAGCCGCGCCGCCAGGCTGCCGTCATTGCGGGCATTGAAGAAGATCAGGCCGTCGCCCTCCACGTCCACCTGTACATCGGTGGCCGCCGCCAGGCCGATGCGGCGGGCAGTGATGCGCCCTGCCTGGGTCAATTCGGGCGCCACCAGCACCACGCTGCCGTCGATGGCATTGATCTCGCCCTCGGCGCGTATCGCACCGGCGCTGCCGCCCAGGCGGCTGAGCAGGAGCCGGCCCGAGGCCGCATCCGCGTTGCTGATGGACAAGGTGCTGGCGAGCAGGCCGCCCACGTCCACCCGGCTATCGGCCCCAAAGACGATGCCGCGCGGGTTGATCAGCCAGACCGTGCCGTTGGACTGCAGGCTGCCGAGGATCTGCGACGGGTCGCTGCCCACCACCCGGTTGAGCAGCACCGAGGCCCGGTCGGGCTGGCTGACAACAACCCGCTCATTGCTGCCGATGGAAAAGCTGGTCCAGTCGATACCCGCCCGCTTGGTGGACTGCTGGATGTTGAGCAGCGTGGGGCTGGCTTGCTTGACATCGGCCAGGCCGAAAGCAGGCTGGGCCCCCTGCGGCAAGCCGAAGGTGGCCGGCGACCCGGCGGCAAAGGCCACCGCGAGGCTGACCGGCCGCAACAGAAACTGGTGGACGGGCCGACGCAGCGGCTGGGGCAACTTGGAGATCATGGCGCTTACCTCGTCTGTGCCACGGGTGGCACCGAACCGAATCAATTGAAGAACTTGGTCGCTACCAAATACAGGCGGGGCTGGCGAACCAGGGTGTCGCTGCGCGGTGTGCCCGATACCGGTGTGGACAGGCTGACGCGCACCGCGTACTCACCCGGACGCACCCACGACACGCCCACCCCGACCCCGCTGAACACGCCGGTGTTGGGCAAGGCGCCGGCGGCGGCTGGCGACAGTTTGTGGCGGTAGCGCACAAAGCCGAGATCGACGAAGGCGCTGGCCACCAGTTCGCTGGAGATGCGGCCGAACCAGGATTCCGGCGGCAACAGACGCGCTTCCAGGCTCAACACCATGCCTTCGTCGCCGGTGCCCTCGCCGGTGGCGAATGCGCGCACGCCCTCGGGCCCACCCAGGCGGAACTGCTCGGTGGTGTCCAGGTTGGCCAGCGCGTACTGGCCACGCAAAGACAAATAGGCCAGCACCTTGCCGGTCTTCCTGTCGAACATCGACGGAATCAGAAACAACAGGTCCTGCAGGCGCGAGTAGCCGAAGGTCAGCTTGGTGAAGTTGGCGGCGTCGTCCAGTCCGCCGGGGCGGCCCTCGGGGTACTTCACCCTGCCGGTAACCAGGCCGGCGTCATAGGTGTTGACCCCGCCGCCCAGGGCCGCATCGCGAAAGTCGCCGGTCATCCCCAGCGTCACGGTATCGACTGACTTCAGGCTCTTGCTGTCTGCCGCATCCTGCCGGTCTTCGTATTGCTTGTGCTCGACCGACAAGACCGTGAACAGGTTCAGGTTGCGCGACCGGATCACCGGGTACAGCCCGTAAGCGGTGGTGGTGATGGCCGAACCATTCAGCTCCAGCGGAAAGGTGACCTTGTCCAACTGGTACTTGACCGCCGACAGCGAGCCACCCACCTTGATGCCGTCGCTGCCCACCGGCGAGGTGTAGCCCAGCAGACCGAAGGCCAGGCCCTGGGTGGTCGACGCCAGCACATTGGCGGTGAACCCGTCACCCCGGCCGAAGGGGCTGTTGCGCTGGACCAGGCCGCCCAGGCGGTATTCGCCCAGAAAGCGCGAGCCGTTGATGTCGGCCTCGGCCTTGCCCGACCAGATGCTCTCGGCCTCGGGCGTGACCACGATGTTGGCGGTGCCCGGGCGGCTGCCGGCCTGCACATCAAAGCGCGCCCGCAAGCCACGCAGGTCGTTGACCAGAAACACCACCCGCTCCACATCCCGAACCAACAGAATGCTGCCGGGCTTGAGCCGGTCGAGATAAGCCTGCACCACCTCACAGCGCACCGGCAGGTCCTTGGCGGGTTTGGCGGTGGCGTCCGCACCGGTCTCGCAGCCCTTTTTCGGGTCGCGGCCCGGCCAAACCAGGATCACCCGGTCGAGGCGGCCTTCGAGCACCGCAATGCGCACCACCCCATCACGGAAATCCTGCTCGGGCACATAGGCATAGCCCAGGTAATAACCCAGCTGGCTTTGCAGGAAGCGGGTGATGTCGGCCTTGGCATTGCTCAGGTCTTCAAATCTCTTGTCTTTGCCGACATAGTCTTTGGTCAGATCGGCCAGCCGGGCCTGCAACGCCGGCGGCGCCGAGGCATCCAGCTCGAAGCGCGTGATGTCGATGCGCACATCGTCGTCGGGCTTGCCCAGTTCGCGCGGTGGCGCCGCAGGCGAAGCGGGCACCTGTGCGCTTGAGGGGGTTAGCACCCGGTTGGGCGACAAATCGGCGCTGGACGGCACCACCGAAGGGGTTGTCTGCGCGCCGACCGACACGCTCCAGGCCAGCGCCATCCACCCCGCCATCCGCGACTTCGCGGCCCATCTCGCATGTCCCATCCCGACCTCGCTGGTTCACCCTCGTTGTGCACCGATAGTAGCGAAGCCACAGTGCCGGCGCCACCGGCATGTCACCGACGTTGATGAACCTTTCGAAGCAAGGCCGGGCATGCCGACGCAAAGCCATGCGCATCTTTCCACGGCCTGCCGCACCGGTCGGTGGACAAGGCACGCAATCATCAATGAAGGGGGTTCTCAGCAACTCGCAAGCCTGAGACACTGCGCCGCTCAGATCAGCCGCAGCAAGCGCCGGATTGATTGATCGCCCCCTAAGGCCCTACCCTGATTCGCCCTTTCGATGCCCGACTTCGAAGCTGAAAACCGCAAGGTGTCGCAATGGCTGACGCCGCTGGCGGACGATGCCGCGCCC
>JAYUQJ010000222.1:0-11663 GCA_043756825.1 Betaproteobacteria bacterium
TGCTCGCCGGGCCTGCAGCCCGCCTGTGCTTTGCGCCTAGATTTGGCCCGTTTTGGGGCCTCACGCGGGTGTCATTCATTTCGTCAACACCCTCTCAGACCCGACTGCCCGGGTCCGCTGCGCACCATGAACGATTGGATTGCCTCGATGGGATGGAGCGGCATCAAGCCCTTTCTCGGGTCCGTGCTGCTGCCACCCCTGCCCCTGTTGCTGTTGGTGCTGGTGGGGGCCCTGTGCCTGCGTCGGCGCCCCGGGCTGGGCTGGGCCTGCCTGATTGCCGGGCTGCTTGCCCTGTGGGCCGCCTGCACGCCGGCGCTGGGCCGGGCACTGGTGCAGGGGCTGACCCGCCCGCCGCCGGCCCTGGGCGCGGCGCAGCGCGGCGCCCTGGTGGGCGCGCCGCAAACCGCCATCGTGGTGCTGGGCGCGGGCCGCCGCCTGTCGGCGCCGGAGTACGGCCAGCCCGACCTCGCACCGATGACCGCCGAGCGTCTGCGCTACGGCCTGTGGCTGGCGCGCCAGACCCGACTGCCGGTGGCGTTCTCAGGCGGTGTGGGGCATGGCTCGCTGCCGGGCCCCAGCGAGGCCGAGATCGCGGCCCGGGTGGCCGCCCGCGACGCCGGCCTGCCCTTGCGCTGGGTCGAATCACGCTCGCGCGATACCGCCGAGAACGCCCGCCTCACGCTGGACATGCTGGCCCGGGACGGTGTGCGCAGCATCGTGCTGGTGACCCACGACTTCCATCAACAGCGGGCCCTGGCGGCGTTTCGGCGCGAGGCCGTCCGCCAGGGCCTGCCGTTGAGCCTGGTGCCGGCGCCACTCGGGCTGACGCCGAGCCGGCCCGGTGGGTCCAGCGGCGACTGGCTGCCGTCGGCCGAGGGCCTGGCACAGACCCGCTGGGCCCTGCATGAATGGCTGGGCTGGATCGCCGGGGCCTGATTTGTAGCCCTGCCGGTCAACCGGCCTGCGGCTGCAGACCCCCCGAGCGGCCGGCCCGGCTGCATCTTGACCTTCAGGCGACAGCACCGGCCCCGCCCCGATGCCAGCATCCGGCGCCACCGATGACCACCCGGATCAGCATGACGACGAGCCCCCCCGCCACCCCCGCCATCGACAAGCCCGCCCTGCTGGCCAAGTACCTGCAGGAGCGCGGCAAGCGCCTGCGCCCCGACGGCAATGCCCAGTACCTGCAGCTTGCAGGCCGCCTGGCGCATTACCTGGACGATCCCTACACCCCGCGCACCGAGCGTGCGGCCTGCACCGACCACGTGCGATTCGCCTTCATCGGCGGCGGCTTTGCCGGCCTGGTCACCGGTGCCAGGCTGGTGGAGGCCGGCGTGCGCGACGTGCGCATCATCGAGAAGGGCGGCGATTTCGGCGGCACCTGGTACTGGAACCGCTACCCCGGCGCCCAGTGCGACACCGCGTCGATGGTCTACATGCCGCTGCTGGAGGAAACCGGCCACCGGCCGACCGAGAAGTACGCCCATGCGCCCGAGATCCTGGCCCAGTGCCGGCGCATCGGTGCGCAGTACGGCCTGTACGAGCAGGCCCTGTTCCACACCGAGGTGCAGGCCCTGCACTGGGACGAGGCCGCGTCGCATTGGGTGGTGCAGACGAACCGGGGCGACTGCTTCAGCGCTGACTTCATCGGTCTGGGCATCGGGCCCCTGCATGTGCCCAAGCTGCCCGGCATCCCGGGGCTGGAGAGCTTCCAGGGCCACAGCTTCCACACCAGCCGCTGGGACTATGGCTACACCGGGGGCGACCCGCTGGGCGCGCCGCTGCACAAGCTGGCCGACAAGCGCGTGGCCCTCATCGGTACCGGCGCCACGGCGGTGCAATGCGTGCCCCACCTGGCGCGCGCCAGCCAGGCCTTGTACGTGGTGCAGCGCACGCCCTCGTCGATCGACGTGCGCGCCAACGCGCCGATCGACCCCGGCTGGTTTGCCGACGTGGCCAGCCCGGGCTGGCAGCAGCGCTGGCTGGAGAACTTCACCGCCAACCAGGCCGGTGGCGGCGCCACCGAAGACCTGGTGATGGACGGCTGGACCGACCTGTCGCGCCGTATCCGCGCCAAGATCATGCAGTTGCCGCGCAGCGAGCTGACGCCGCAAAGGATGCTGGCGGCCTTCGAGGATTCGGATTTCGAGAAGATGAGCGAGATCCGCGCCCGGGTGGACGCCACCGTGCAGGACGCCGACACCGCGCAAAAGCTCAAGGCCTGGTACCGCCAGTTGTGCAAGCGGCCCTGCTTCCACGATGCCTACCTGCAGGCCTTCAACCAGCCGGGGGTGCGGCTGCTCGATACCGACGGCCAGGGCGTGCAGCGCATCACCCAGCGCGGGCTGGTGGTGGCCGGGGTGGAATATCCGGTGGATTGCATCATCTATGCCTCGGGCTTCGAGGTGGGCACCGAGTACAAGCGCCGGGCCGGTTTTGATCTGGTGGGGCGCGACGGCCTGACGCTGTCGCAGGCCTGGGGCCAGGGCATGCGCAGCCTGCACGGCGTGCATGTGCACGGTTTTCCCAACGCATTCTTCGTGCAGCCTACCCAGGGGGCCAACCTCATCAGCAACGTGCCGCACAACCTGACCGAGGCCGGCCGCAGCATCGCCCAGGTGGTGGCACATGCGCTGGCCGGTGGCCACCGCCAGGTGGAGGTCACGACCGAAGCCCAGCTGGCCTGGGTGGACCTGCTGCTGACCGGCCCGGGCCGCATGATCGGCGCGCCCGATTGCACGCCCGGCTATTACAACAACGAGGGCCAGGACCCCGGCCCGGCGGCCCGCTACCACGTGGGTTATCCGGCGGGGGCCAGTGCCTATTTCAAGTACCTGGCGGGCTGGCGGGATTCAGGGCGCTTCGAGGGGCTGCGATTCGGCTGTAGGCCGGGTCAGCCCGGCGCCGCAGCCGGTTGAAGTTCCAGGCCGTGGCCAGCAGGCCCAGCGCACCGGCGGCCATGACCCAGCCGGTGCCCAGCAGGCCCACCATCGCGCCGGCCAGGGCCACGCCGATGGCATTGCCCAGAAACAGGCTGGCCGCGAACGCCGCCACCGCCGCGCCACGCCGCTCAGGCGCCATCTGGGTGGCATGGGTCTGCAGGGTGTTGTGCATCATCTGGAAGCCCAGGCCCAGCACCACGCAGGCCGGTAGTGCCCAGCCCCAGCGCGGCGCCGCTGCCAGGCCCAGCAGGCCGGCCGCCATCAACAGCGCGCCCAGGCGCACCAGGGTCACCTCGCCCAGGCGGCGCACCAGTACCGGTGCAGCCAGCGCAAAGACCAGGCCGCCGCCGGCAAAGCCCATCACCAGCGCGCCGGCGGTGGACAAGGGCAGGCCGAAGCGCTGGTGCAGATGGGCCGCGATGAAGGCGAAGGGTCCGTACAGGCTGGCGCCCTCCAGCAACACGGTCAGCAACACCACCCGGGCCCAGGGCAGGGCCAGAACCGCAGCAAACTCGCGCCCCATGCGCTGCAAGGGGTGGGCCGGTGCCCGCGCCGGGGTCTCGGCCGGCGCCGGCAGGCGCCGCCGCACGGCCTGCAGTGCCAGCGCCACCGCCGCATGCAGCCCGGCCGCCGCCCAGAACGGGGTGTGCCAGTCCAGGTGTTCGGCGGCATAGCCACCGGCCCAGACGCCCAGCGCAAAACCGCAGATCTGGCCGATCAGGAAGCGCGCCAGCACCGCCTGGCGCCGCGCATAGGGCACCACATCACCGATCCAGGCCATCGCCAGCGGAATCACCGCCGCCGCACTGATACCGGCGGCCAGGCGGGCGAGCATCAGCCCGGTCAGGCTGTCCGACAGGGCGCTGGCCAGCGAGGTCAGGGCCGATGCGGCGCAGGCCCAGCCGATCACCCGGTATTTGCCGAAGCGGTCGCCCAAAGGGCCGAACACCAGTTGCGCCAGGCCGTAGGCCAGGGCAAACAAGGTGATGACCTGCGAGGCCTGGCCCAGCGAGACCGAGAACTCGCGTGCCAGCCGCGGCAGCAGGGGATCGACCAGGCGCATGGTGGCGCCGGTGGCCAGGGCGGCCAAGGCCAGGCCGATGATGCCCAGCACCGGCAGCTTGCCGTTTGAGGGGTCGGTCGCGGTGGCGGGGGCAAGTGCTTCGGCGCGGGGCATGGGTGATTGTCTGCCGCCCATGCTGCTGGGCCAGGCCGCAAATCCTTGGGCCTCAGCCGGTGGCGACAGCCGCGGGGCTCAGCGCCTGCGCCGACGCAGGGCCGCACCGAACACACCCAGGCCGGCGAGCATGAGCGCATAGGTCGCGGGCTCGGGTACCGGGGCAAGGGCAAACGAAATGTTGTCGTAGTAGATCGCCGAGCCTTTGTAGCCCGTCGCCGTGTTGGCGAATCCGAACTGCAGGATCTGGCCCGCACCTGCGGTGATCGTGAATGGCAACGCGTAGGTGCCCCAGGTGGCCGGGATCGCGGTCATGGCTACCGATGCGGACGCGGACGCCTGGAAGTGGTTGGCGGGGTCGAGCGTCCAGATGAACGCACGCGCGGTCGAGGGGGCTTCCAGGTTGAATCGCTTGGTGTCGAACTGGAAGGCCCAGGTGCTGCCGACATCGGCGACGGCGATCGTCCGCTGCTGGAACACGAGGGTCTCGACCCAGTGACCGCTGTCATGGGCTGTGTTGTCGGCGTAGTTGCTGTAGACGGCCAACTGCCGGTTGCCCTGCTGAGGTCCGCCTTCGCCGACGCCGATCCCGCTGTAGCCCAGCGATCCGTTCGGCGCCGCATACTGCCCGTAGCTGTGCAAGAAGGCGCCGCCGGCGCTGAACACATTGACCCAGGTGCGCCAGCCGTCGTCGCCCAGCGCGGCGTTTCCCCAACCCGTTTCTGCCGGGGCCAGGGTCTCGAAGGTCTGGCTGTAAGCCGCCAGCTGTGCATGGCTTGTCAGCGGCGCAAGCCCCATGAATGCGGCCGCCAGTGGGGCCCAGCTGCGGTTCAACATCATGCGACGCCTCGTGAACGGGTTGACGGGTCAGGGACATCGACCGCCGATGCCTTGCCCTGGCCCGCAGGATAGGCGTGGCGGGACGGTTGCACCTCTGCAGAATCGATGAGATGCGGCCAACCCGGCCCGATCCCGGGGCGGCATCAAGCGGGTTGCGCTATTGCACCAGACAGAAGGCGCGCTCTCGGCAGGCAGACGCTTGCGGGGGTCAATCCGCCAGCGGCTGTGTGCGGGCGCCGACACACGCCAGCGCCTCGGGGCTGAGCTTGGCCAGCACGATGACCCCGGGCCGTCGAGGTTCTGGCAGCATGCGCCCGGTGCCTGCCAATCGCGTGGGCGGTTTCCCGGAGTGCTCGTGTGTTGATTTCAGCCTGTGTGTTCAAACGGCCGCCTGCCCCGCTGGAACGCCCCGCCGCCGTGCCCTGGCCCGCCTGGCCTGCCCGGCCCAGCCAGCGCAACCGCCAGCGCGACCGCCAGCGGCGCCATCGGCTGCAGGCCTGTGCAGTGGCTGCCTTGGCTGCGCTGATGGCCAGCCCCTTGAGCGTGCTGGCCCAGGACAGCGGCCCGGGCAGCCAGAGCGATGCCGGCCCGCCGCAACCCAGCAGCCGGCAGCAAGTGGAGATCACGGCGCGCCAGGGCTCGACCGAATTGCGCCGCGCCGCCAGTGTGGCCAAGCAGATCTATGGCCGAGAAGAGCTCGACCGCTTCGGCGACACCAGCGCATCGGATGTGCTGCGTCGGCTTCCGGGCGTGAATGTCGCCGCCGGCGGGCCGCGCATGCGTGGGCTGGGTGCGGGCTATACCCAGATCCTGATCAATGGCGACCCGATGCCGCCGGGATTTCAGCTCGACCAACTCAACCCGTCGCAGATCGAGCGCATCGAGGTGCTGCGCGCGCCCACCGCCGACCAGAGCGCCCAGGCGATTGCCGGCACGATCAACATCATCCTGAAGGATGCGCCACGCCGCTCGCAGCGTGATCTGCGTCTGGGCCTGGCCAACGGCCACAAGCGGCCGATGGCCAACATCAACCTGACCTGGGGCGAATCCAAGCCGCCGCTGGCGCTTTCACTGCCGCTGTCGGTGTTCGAGTGGGAGCGCGAGAACCGGATCATCACCGACCGCTCCCAGGCCGGCACCGATGGCCGGCCGGCCCGGTCGCAACAGGTGGGCACGCAGCCGACCTGGGGCTGGGGCTACAACCTGGGCCCGCGCCTGAACTGGCGGCAAGGCGACGATCACACGCTGTCGGTGCAGACTTTTGGCCAAAAGATCTTCTGGAACAACGACACCACCTACGAAAACCGGGTGCTTTCCGGTCGGCCGGTGCTTGACGACGACAGCCTGGCCAAGGGCAGCTTTCAGAACGCGCGCGTCAACCTCACCTGGGCCTACCGGTTTCGCGAAGACCAGCGCATCGAGCTGAGAGCCGGGGCCAACCAGTCGCGCTGGGAGTTTGATTCGCGCAACCTGCGCCAGGGCCTGTTGCAGCAACGCGCAGCGGGCGGCGGCGAGGACGAAAGCCTGACCCAGGCCGGCAAATACAGCCTGCTGCTGGGCCAGGCCCACACCCTGACCTCAGGCTGGGACATCGAGGCCCGCCGCCGCAGCGAGGAGCGCACGGTCACCGATGGCTTCAACAAGCCGGTGCTGGCCGACTTCGAAGGCCAGCCCTTTGACGCCCGGGTGCGGCGCCAGGCGCTGTACATCCAGGACGAATGGGAGATCTCGCCGCAATGGCAGATGTACCTGGGTCTGCGGCATGAGCGCATTCGCACCCAGAGCAGCGGTAGCGCCGCTGCGGCGGTGGTCAACGACAGCAGCGTGCTTTCACCGCTGTGGCACATCACCTACAAGTTCGATCCCAAAGGCCGTGACATGGTGCGCGCCAGCTTGACCCGCAGCTACAAGGCGCCCACCCTTGCTTCACTGTTGGCGCGGCCAACAATCAGCGCGCCCTACCGAGATACGCCCACCAACACCGAACTGGCGCCCGACCGCATCGGCAACCCGACACTCCAGCCTGAACTGGCCACGGGCCTGGACATCGCCTACGAGAAGTACTTCGCGCAAGGCGGGTTGATCAGCGTGGGCTTGTTCCATCGCCGCCTCGCCGACGTGGTGCGCAACGTCACCACGCTGCAGCCGGTGGCCTGGAGCCCCCAGCCGCGCTGGGTGGCGCAGCCGGTGAACTTCTCGGGCGCCAGCACCAGTGGGCTGGAGTTCGAACTGAGAGGTCGCGCGCCCGAGCTCTTGCCCGGGTGGTTGGCCGAGGCCAAGAATCTGAATCTGCGTGCGTCGGTGAACCTGTACCGGTCACGGATCAATGTGCTGCCCGGCCCCGACAACCGCCTGGATGGCCAGCAGCCCTGGTCAAGCACGCTGGGATTCGACCAGCGCATTGACGGGCTGCCGCTCGTCGTGGGCGGCAGCCTGAGCCTGAACCCACCCTATGACACCCGTCTGACGCTGGACCAGTGGCAGGAGCGCTCGCGCACCCGCACGATCGATCTTTTCGCGCAGTGGACCTTCAAGCCCGGGCTGTCGATGCGGCTGGCCGGCAGCGCCGGCGTGCAGCCTTTCGGGCCGCCGAACGGCTACGTCCTCACGCGGCTGGCCAGCGGTGATTTCGCGCAGGTGGACCGCTCCACCGGACCGCAGATCAATCTTTCGCTGGATATCCGGCTTTGATCATGCCGGTGGCCTCGCCCTGGGGACCGGCCCACTCGGCCGCACCTGGCCGCACTTGGCCGCACTTGGCGATAGCGCGTCATCGGCGTGACCGATACGCCGTGCACGATGATCGCCTGACAGGTCCAGCGCCGCGGCCACGCCGGTGTCGGTGAAGTCGGTGAACACACCGTCCACGCCCAGGCGCATGTAGTAGGCCATCTCGCTGAGGGCGCCGGCCTCGCCGCCACCGAAGCCGTACTGGCTGGCGTCGTTGCGGAAGGTCCAGGTGTGCACCAGCAGGCCGGTGGCGTGCGCCGCCTCGATCACGCCGGTGCTGCCGACCACGTCCCGGTCATTGATCGACAGCCCCGGCACGCCATTGCGCTCGACGCCGTCGGCCACGGTCTTCACCAGGTAGGGCTTCCAGGGGCCGATGCCGTCGGCATAGCTCTTGACGAAGGCCAGGCCGGCCGGGGTGATCAGGTCGGCAAAGCTGCGCGGGTCGCCGCTGACGGCAAAGTCATAGGGCTTGTCGTAGGGCGCCACCAAGGACATCGAGCCGTCGGCGTTCACATCGTCGGCGTCCACCAGTTGCACCAGCTTGATGTCGGTGCGGCCGTTCAGGTACTGCAGGTTGGCCACCTCGAAGCTCTGGACGAAGACCGGCGCGTTGGCGCTGTTGCCGTAGGCGGCGTGGAGGGTGTTGAGCAGGGTGTCCTCGAAGTAGCTTGCCGAGCGGCCCTGGGCCAGCGACACGCCCTGCATGTAGGTGGAGTGCTTGAGCTCGGGGTAGATGCCCACGGTGCGGCCGAGCTGGCTGCTGCGGGTCTTGGCGAGGTTGATCACCTCGTCCAGCGTGGGCACCTGAAACTGGCCGTCGTAGGGGGTGGCGCGGCCGCGCGTCTGGATGGCGCGCAGGGTCTTCATCTCGGCCAGCGTGAAGTCGTGGACGAACCAGTCGTTGACGCTCTGGCCGTCGACCGTCGGGTAGTAGGGGGTGATCGGGCGCTCGGGCTTCCAGCGCGCTGCCGGCGTGGCCTGCGCCCGGGCCAAGCCCGGGGGGGGGGGGCGGCCAGCAAGCTGCCCAGGCCAGCGGTGACGGCACGGCGGCGGGAATCGGGGAGCGAGCGGGGCATGCGGAAGGCCTCCAGCTTGTATCGGCCGCCATCTGACCAGCCCGGCGCCCGCTGCACAGGGGGCATGTCCAGCAAGGCCGGGCCCGCGCTGCAGCCCGCTGCCCTGCATGTCGCTCAGGTGACCGGGACCAGGGGCAGCATGCTGCCTGGATGGCATGCTGCAACCATGCCGACCACCACCACCACGACCACGACCGCCCCCGCCCCCGCCACCGCCCCCTGGTACCAGCCCGTCGCCGACGAGGTGCAGCTGTTCGAGGCCGCCTGGGCCGCACGCCTGCCGGTGCTGCTGAAGGGCCCCACCGGCTGCAGCAAGACCCGTTTCATCGAGCACATGGCCGCACGCGTCCCGTCGGCCAGAACTGGCGCCAGCGGTGTGCCCCTGATCACTGTCTCTTGCCATGAAGACCTGACCGCCAACGATCTGGTAGGCCGCCATCTGCTGCAGCACGACCAGACGCTGTGGGCCGACGGCCCGCTGACCCGCGCCGTGCGCAGCGGCGCCATCTGCTACCTGGACGAGATCGTGGAGGCGCGGCGCGACACCACGGTAGTGCTGCCGATCGAGAAAACCGGCGAGCAACTCGCCGCCGATGCCGACTTTCTGCTGGTGGTCTCGTACAACCCGGGCTACCAGACCCTGCTGAAGGACCTGAAGCCTTCCACCCGCCAGCGCTTCGTGAGCCTGGCCTTCGACTACCCGGCAGCGGCGCTGGAGGCCGTGATCGTGGCGCATGAAAGTGGCATCGACGCCGGCCTGGCCGAGCGCCTCAGCGCCATCGCCCAGCGTCTGCGTGCGCTGCAGGCGCAAGGCCTGGGCGATGGCGTGAGCACTCGCGCGCTGATCCACGCCGCCTTGCTGGTCACTCGCGGCATCGCACTGCGCCGGGCCTGCGCCGTGGCCCTGGCCGACGCCCTCGGCGACGACCCCACGCTGGCGCTGGCGGCCCGGGAGGTGATCGACGTGCTGCTGCCGTGACCCTGCCCGGCCCCGCCGACGCCGACGGCACAGCCCGCCCGCTGGCGCTGCTGGCGGCCGCCCTGGATGCCACCCGGCCTGCAGCTGTGCAGCCATGCCGCAGCCAGCCGCTGGCGAGGCCCGCTGGGCCAGGCCGATGTGCTGCCGCTGCAGGTCGGCCAGCCCCACCACCACCAACTGCAGGTGCTGCGCCGGGTGCTGGATCTGCAACCCGATGGCCGCTGGGGCAGGGGCCTGACTGCGGGCCTGGCCCGGCACCCGGCCAGCCAGCGGCACCCGGCCCTGCTGCGCCGTCTGTTCTTGTGGCTGGACGGCCGGCGGGTGGACGCCCAGCTGGCGCGGTGCTTTCCCGGCGCGCTGGCCGATCTGGCACTGGACACCGCGTCGCCCTTGCCGGCCTGGCTGGCCACCCGCCTGCCCGGCGCGTCACCCGCCACACCAGCCACGCCAGCCACGCCGGCCGACGCCCTGGCCGCCTGGCAGCTGGCCCGGCAATGGCACCAGCTGCTGCTGGCCGGGCGCACGGCCCACTGGGCCCGGCCACGCAGCAGCCGCGGCCAGTGGCCCGCTGCTGCAGATCCAGCCCGCCGCCGGCGCGGCCGATGGCAGTGCCGCCCGCCCTGGCGATGGCGGTACACCGGGTGATGGTGCCAGCGCCAGCGCAGGCCGCGGTGGCGGCAAGGCGCCGACGGCCAGCCGCGCACCGGGCGCTGCCGCCGACCCACACGGTCAGCCGGGCCAGGCACCGGACCCCGACGCCGCGCTGGCCGATGCACCGGCAGACGGTACAAACACTGGCACCAGCACCAGCACCAGCACCAGCACCAGCACCAGCACCGAGACCTGCCGTTGCGCTTGCGCTCGCACCGGCGGCGGCCACCGCAGCGGCCGACACCACGGCGTTTGCAGCGGCCGGCCCCGAGCGGCAGGTGGCCCGGTGATCGCCGCGTGGTGGGCGCCGCATCGCTGGTGGCCGCAGTGGCGTGCCGGCCGGCCGAACTGGCCGACCGTGACCGGCGGCCTGGCCCTGGGTCTGGCCGGGTGGCTGGCCGTGGCCGTCACGCCGCGCTGGCAGGCTGAGCAGTCGCGGGCCGAGGCGCTGCAGGCGGTGGCGGCCCGGCCGGCCGCGGCCGTGCGGTCGGGCGCCGCGTCGTCGCCCGATGTCACCACGCGCCTGTGGCAGGCCTTGCCAGCGGCCGACCAGGCGCCGCAGCGCATCGCCCACCTGACCGGCCTGGCCCGCCAGCACGGCGTGACGATCGACGGCACCCGCCTGGGCCGCATCGCGGCGCCGGCCGATGCCGCCGCGCTGGCGGCGCAGCAACTGCCGCTGAGCATGGCCGCGCACGGCCCCTACCCGGCGGTGCGCCGCTTCGTGGCCGAGGCGCTGCAGCACGACGACGCCTTGCTGCTGGACCGACTGCGGCTGAGCCGTGCCTCGCCGACTGCCGCCGAGGTGGCTGTCGACCTGCAATGGGCCCTGCTGCAGCGCGCGCCAGCGGCTGGCGTGGGCGTGCCATGAGGTCGCTGCTGGTGGCCGGGTTGGTGGCCAGCCTGGCGCTGTCGGGGCTGGCCGCGTGGTGGCCGCAGCCCGACGACACCACCGGCCTGTTGCCGGCGGCGCGGGCCCCTGGCCGGGTGGCTGGCAGGCCCGGGCCCGCGGCTGTGGCCGATCTGCGCCAAGCGCCCGCGCTGCCGCTGCCGCTGCCGTCCACTTCCTCCCAGCCCGGTGCGGTCGCGCCGCCGGTGGTGGTGGCCACACCGCCCGCCGCCAGCTTGGCTACAGCTACCACGGCCACCACCGCCACCGTTACCGCCACGCTGCCGACCCGGGCCGCCGACTGGCCCGCACCCGGCGCGGCGGCACTGGCCGCCTGGCAGGGCGCGCCAGCGGCCAAGCCGGCTGCATCGGCATC
>JAYUQJ010000223.1:0-4081 GCA_043756825.1 Betaproteobacteria bacterium
CTGGTCCAGCGCATCGAGATGCTGCGCACCCTGCTCGCGAGCGACTGGAGCTGCGGGCTGGTGCCGGGGTTTGCGCCCGACGCCGCGGCACCCGCACCCGCACCCTCGCCCTCGCCCTCGCCCTCGCCCTCGCCCGGGCCGGTCCAGCCATCCGGTTGCGGGTCATCCCGCTCGCCACCGGCAGTGCCCCGCGCCATGTCGCCGGTCGGCGCCGCCGCTTGCGGCGGGCTGCACGGCAGGGGGTCGAAAGGGCTCGGTGAAGCGCCCTGGTCGGTGGACCTGGCGTCAGTCACGGGTGGGGTTGCCTACACCTGGGATCACCCCGGCCGGTCGCCAGGTGGCAGCCGCACGGGCATACGGGCTTTTTGGGAGCATTGCGCTGTACTGGGATTGGCCTGCGGTGACGGTAGAGCTGCCAGGCAACTGTAGCCGCATCTGCCCTGGGCATCGCCGCCGCCTGCCGGCCGGTGGCGCGTCAGCCCGCTGCAATCCACGAGGTATAAGCTGGCGCCATCACCCACCCCGCTGAGGAGCCCATGATGAGCAACCCCCGTGACGTCTTTGTTATCAGCGCCGCGCGCACCGCGATCGGCACCTTCGGCGGCACGCTGAAGGACACCCCGCCGATCGACCTGGCCACCACCGTGATCAAGGCCGCGATCGAGCGCAGCGGCGCCGACGCTGCCCGCATCGGCCATGTCGCGATGGGTACCGTGATCCCCACGGAGGCGCGTGACGCCTACCTCGGCCGCGTGGCCGCCGTGGCGGCTGGTGTGCCCAAGGAGACCCCGGCCTTCAATGTCAACCGCCTCTGCGGCTCGGGCCTGCAGGCCATCATCTCGGCCTCGCAAGCCATCATGCTGGGGGATTGCGAAATGGCCATTGGCGCTGGCGCCGAATCGATGTCGCGCGGCGTGTACATCTCGCAGTCGGCACGTTTCGGCGCCCGCATGGGTGACACCAGCCTGGTGGACTACATGGTCGGCATCCTGCACGACCCCTTTCACAAGATCCACATGGGCATCACCGCCGAGAACGTGGCCGAGCAGTTCGGCATCAGCCGCCAGATGATGGACGAGCTGGCGGTGCAGAGCCACCAGCGGGCCGCCGCCGCGATTGCCGCAGGGCGTTTCGCCGGGCAGATCGTGCCGGTGCAGATCAGCACCCGCAAGGGCCCGGTCAGCTTCGTCACCGACGAGCATGTGAAGGCCGAGACCACGCTGGAGACGCTGGGCAAGATGCGCGCGGCTTTCAAGAAGGACGGCCTGGTCACCGCCGGCAACGCGTCGGGCGTGAACGACGGCTCGGCCGCCGTGGTGCTGGCCAGCGGTGAGGCGGTGCAATCGGGCAATCTCAAGCCCATGGCCCGCCTGGTGGGCTATGCGCACACCGGGGTGGAGCCCACCATCATGGGCATCGGTCCGGTATCGGCCACCCGGGCGGTGCTCAAGCGCGTGGGCCTGAAAGTGAGCGACATGGACGTGATCGAGGCCAACGAGGCCTTTGCCGCCCAAGCCTGCGCGGTCAGCAAGGAGCTCGATCTGGACCCGGCCAAGGTCAACGTCAATGGCTCGGGCATCTCGCTGGGCCACCCGGTGGGCGCCACCGGCGCCATCATCACCACCAAGGCGCTGTATGAGCTGCAGCGCACGGGTGGGCGCTACGCGCTGGTGACCATGTGCATCGGTGGCGGCCAGGGCATTGCGGCGGTGTTCGAGCGCTGCTGATCACGGCTGCACGCCGACGAGGCTGGACGACATCCAGCGGTGCGCAGCCCGGGCAGGCCCGCAGCCGGATCATTCAGCGGGCTGGGGCGGGCTGGCTACGCAGCCCGGTGGTGATTCGCACAGGCCTTGCAGCGCGATGGCGGCGATGTCGAATTCGTACCGCGCCACGGCTGCGGCCACCGGGCCCAGCGCGGTCTGCCCATAGGCAGCCTGCAGGCTCGGTGCGAGCTGCCGAAACGCGGCCGCTGCTGCGAAATCAGCAGCCTGGAGCAGTTGCAGCAGCAGGTCGACGGCCGGCTGCAGCGCTGCCGGCGCCAACCCAACGCCGCTGCCGGGCGGCGTCGGTCGCAGGGCCAGTTGCTCGTCGATGATCTGGACCAAGTCCATCACGGCCCGGTCGACCTGGCTGACATCGGCGGCAATGGCCGCCTCCAACGGGGCAGCCGCGCTGCTGCCGGTGGCCAGGGCCGACAGTGCCGTCAAAGCGGCCTCCAGGGCCTGGGTGCGGTCCAGCAATGCGGTGGCGCCGATGGCGCCGCAGGCACCGCGCAGCGAATGCACCAGGCGCCTGAGTTGCCCGGCATCGCCAGCCTGCATGGCAAGGTTCAGGCCTTCGACACCCTGGCGGTATTGCTTGGCAAACTGCCGCAGCACGCGCTCGAAGATCTGGTCGCGGCCCGGCAGGTACATCAGGGCGCGCGACATCGTCAGGCCCGGCACCACCCAGGCCTGCGCTGGCTGCGCCGGTGCAGCCGGTCCGGCCGGCAGCTCGAACCGGCCCGGCGCCTGCGGGCTCGGCAGCCCAGCCGGGCCGGCAGGCCGGTCCAGGCCCTGGCCGATCCAGCGTTCCAGCACGGCATACAAGAGCTCGGGATGTACCGGCTTGCCCAGGTGGTCGTCCATGCCGGCATCCAGGCAGGCCTGGCGGTCGTCGCCAAAGGCATTGGCGGTCATCGCCAGGATGGGCGTGCGCAAGTGCCGGGGCATCTTGCGGATCAGGCGTGCAGCCTCCAGCCCGTCGACCTCGGGCATCTGCATGTCCAGCAGGATCAGGTCATAGCTGCGTGCCCGGGCCAGCGCCGCCGCCTGCGCGCCGTTGTTGGCCAGGTCGACGATCAGGCCGGCATCGCGCAGCAACTCCGCAGCCACCTCCTGGTTCACCAGATTGTCCTCGGCCAGCAAGACGCTGGCGCCGGCCAGCATGGCGCGGCGCCCGCTGCTGCCCAGCGCCAGGGTGGGGCTTTCGGCCGGGTGCGCGTCGGTCGGCTGGGCCCAGGGGCCCTGCCCTGGCGCATCGCCCTGGGCCACGCGCTCGAAGCGGGCACTGAACCAGAAGCAGCTGCCCTGGCCGGGCGTGCTTTGCACCCCGACCTCGCCGTCCATCATCTGCGCCAGCCGGCGGGTAATCGCCAAGCCCAGGCCGCTGCCGCCGTAGCGCCGGGCGTTGGAGCTGTCGGCCTGCTCAAAATTCTTGAACAGCTGGGCCAGTTTGCCGTCCGGCACGCCGATGCCGGTATCGTGCACCGAGAAGCGCAACCAGAGCGCCTCGGGGCTGCTGTGCTCATGGGTGCAGCGCAGGCTCACCTGCCCCTTGTCGGTGAACTTGACGGCATTGCCCAGCAGGTTGAGCAAGGCCTGCGACAGGCGCGTGGGGTCACCGCGCAACAGCGGCGGCACCGGCTCGCAATGCATCAGCAACTGCAGGCCCTTGGACCGGGCACTGCCAGCGACCAGCCCATAGGCCCGGTTGAGCACCGCCAGCAGCGGGAAATCACTGGGCGTCAAAGCCAGCTTGCCGGACTCGATCTTGCTCAGGTCCAGCACATCGTTGACCACCCCCAGCAGGTGGTGCGCCGCATCGGCTACCTTGGCCAGGCGGTCGCCGGTGACGCCGTCCGGCGTGTCGCGCCGCAGCAGGTGGGTCAGGCCGATGATGGCATTCATCGGCGTGCGGATCTCATGGCTCATATTGGCCAGGAAAGCACTCTTGGCCCGATTCGCGGCCTCGGCCCGGTCGCGTGCGCCGACCAGCTGCTCGTTCATGGCCTGCAGGCGCAATTCAGCCTGCTTGAGCGTGGTCACATCCGACAAGAGCACGAACACGCCGACCACCTGCAGCGCGGCATGGTTGCCCTGCCAATCGGGTACATAGTGCACCCGCACATGCTTCAGCTTCCCGTCGGCCCGGCACAGCAGATGCTCGAAGCGCTGCGCCCGTCCGGCCAGTGCCTCGGCAAAGGCCGTCTCGCCCGGGCCGACTTCGGCGTCGGCGACGATCTCGGCGCGGGGCCGCCCCAGCAGCGCGCGCTCGCGGCCGAACCAGCTCTGGTAGGCGCGGTTGGCAAAGCGCAGCA
>JAYUQJ010000224.1:0-11621 GCA_043756825.1 Betaproteobacteria bacterium
CCCAACTTCATCCTGCTGCCGCGCGCGGCCGATGAATTGAAGATCCCTTTCGTCGCGTCCGGGGGCATGGCCGACGGCCGATCCCTGGTGGCCGCGCTGGCGCTGGGCGCCCAGGGCATGAACATGGGCACCCGCTTCATCGCCACGAAAGAAGCGCCGGTGCATGACAACGTCAAGCAGGCCATCGTGGCGGCCAGTGAGCTTGACACCCGGCTGGTGATGCGCCCGCTGCGCAACACCGAGCGGGTGCTGCGCAACAGCGCGGTCGACCGCCTGCTGGAGAAGGAAAAGACCCTGGGTGCCAACCTCAAGTTCGCCGACATCATCGACGAGGTGGCCGGGGTCTACCCCAAGATCATGCTCGAGGGCACGATGGACGCCGGCGCCTGGAGTTGCGGCATGGTGGCCGGGCTTATCCACGACATCCCCAGCTGCAAAGAGCTGATCGACCGCATCATGGCCGAGGCCGACGCGATCATCCGGCAGCGCCTGATGGGATTGGCCGGGCGTTGAAGCAGCGCGTCAACGGGGCGGGGCGCTGAGCAGCCGGTCCAAGCCGAGCAGGTCGGCTTCGGTCAGCTGGCCGGCTGCGGCCTTGAGTTGCAGGCCGGCGACCAGGGTCTGGTAGCGTGCTGCAGCCAGGTCTTTTCGGGTGGCAAACAGCTGCTGGGTCGCATTGAGCACATCACTGCGCGTGCGCGTGCCCACCTCGAAGCCGCGCTGGGTCGAGCGCACCTGCACCTCGCCCGAGGCCTGGGCCTGGCGCAGCGCCTGGTGCAGTGCCTGGCCCGACAGCACACCCAGGTAGGCCTGGTTCGCATCCAGCCGGGCCTGGGCCCGGGCATTGGCCAGGTCCTGGCGCGCGCGCTCCAGGTTGGCCACCGCCTCGCGGATGCGCGAGTCGGTGGCCCCGCCCTGGTAGAGCGGGAGCGAGACCTCGAATCCCACTGCGGTCTGGCGCGAGTTGCCCGGCGATACGAAGCGGCTGGCCGCGTTGTCGTTGTAGCTCAGCACCAAATCCACCGTGGGCAGATGGCCGGCCTGCTGGCGCGCCACCTCGCGCCGGGCCACCTGCTCGGCAAGCTGCGCGGCGGCGACCGGCAGGGCGCTCTCGGGCGCCTGGGCCAGCCAGGCCTGCAGCTGCACCGCGTCGTACAGCACCACGGCGCTCTGCTGATCCAGTCCGGCCAGCGGCGGCACGGCCCGGGCGATGGATTTCTCCAGCACGCTGCGTTTGAGCTCGATGTCGTTGCCCGCGGCGATCTCCTGGGCCACGGCCAGGTCGCTGCGCGCTTGGGCCTCGTTCACATCGGTCACCGGCGCCATGCCCACCTCGAAGGCGCGCCGGGCCTGGGTCAGCTGTTGCGCAAAGGCGGTGCGCTGGGCGCCGGTGCTGGCCAGCACCTCATGCGCCTGCAGCACCTCGAAATAGCCCCTGGCCACGCGCAGCAGCAGATCCTGCTCGGCCAGGCGCAGTTGCTGGTCGGCCAGCAGGGCCTGCAATTCGCCCTGGCGCCAGGCCTCGACATTGGCGCGGCGCAGCACCGGCAGGCTGGCGCTCAGGTTCCAGTTGTGGGTGGTGTAGTCGCGTACCGGCTCGCCGGCCAGGCCGCCCACCTCGTGGGTGCTGCGCAGGGTGCCACCCAGGCTCACACTGGGCAGCAGGCCAGCGCGGCCTTGCACCGATTTTTCGCGCCCGGCCAGGGCGGCAGCACGGGCTGCGGCAAATTGCGGGTCGCTGCTGCGGGCCATCTCGTAGACCTCGCCCAGCGTGGCCGCCCAAGGCACCTGCGGCCAGGCGTTCAACAGCACCAGGGCCGACAACAGTCGGGTCAAGCGGCCGCCGGGCAGGCCTGCACGTTGGGGATTCAAGGGCGAGGTCCTCATGTTGAAATGCGGGCGGGGTGCCTGGCCCGACCGGGCCGCTCGAAGTGTACGCAGCAGCCCGAAAGGACCCGCGCGGTGTATTCACCAGCCTGCCAGAGCCAGTACCAGCGATTGCGTGCCGCCGCCGGCGGCGTGTTGATGCCAGGGCTGCGCTGGGGTTTTCTGGCCGTGGCGCTGGCCTTCGGGGCCTACGGGCTGATCGACGGGCAGCACTGGTCGACGATGGTCGGCGTGTTCTTCGCGGTAGTCACCGTGGGCAGCTGGCAGTCGGTCACGCATCTGCGCCATGCGCTGCAGGCCTTTGACTCGCCCCTGGTCCAGCCTGGGCAGGTGCAGATTTCGACGCGCCAGTGGTCGGACGCAGTCCACTACGAAGCCCATGTACGCGCCAGCGATGGGCAGTCCTGGGCCTTCGAGTTCATGCCGCTGGGCCAGGCGCCCGCCGAGGGCGGCCATGCCGGCCGCCTGCATTACCTGCCGGGCATGGACTGGCCTGCGCTGGTGTCTGTGGAAGCAGGCCTGCTCGTGCCGCGCTACACCCCCAAACCCGTGACGCCAGGGGCCTGAGAGGCCCGCTGCGCGCGCCTTTGTTACTGATTGTTGCAAACTGCAAGTATTGCCGGATTGAACCCCCGGGATGGAGGGGTTGCACGGCTTGCGGCCGGTCAACGCGAGCGAGGATGATCAGGCTACGATCGTATTTTGCGGCGCCGCTGTTCGCTGCTTTTGGAAAGTTAGTCATGCTCAAACTCAAACTCCTCCCGCTTGCATTCGCTCTGTTGGCCGCCCAGGCCAGTGCCTTTGTGTCGATACCGTTGGTCTCGGCCCAGGCCGGCAATGCCAGCGCAGCGGTGGGTGGCACTGCCGTGGTCGATATCGATTTCGATTTCTTTGGCGGCTATCCGCTGCTCTCGCTGGACCTGAACCTCGGCTACGACTCACTGATGCTGGCCTGGGATCAGGCCGGCAGTTCGGTCACGGTGCTGGGTGCCACCCAGTCGCTGGACGCCTTCCTGGCGGCGCTGGGGTCCAGCACCGGCCTGCTTGACCCATCGGTGGTGGTCAATGATGTGCCGGGCAGCCTGTCATTCAGCGCCACGGTGCCCGCTGCGCCACCGATCACCGGTCGGGTGTCGCTGCATGCGGCCTTTCAGCTGCTGCCTGGCCTGGGCCTGGGCCAGAACACCGGCATGACCGTGACCGGCATGGTGGTCGAGGACAGCCTGGGCCTGGAAACGCCTTTTTCGCTGACGCCGTTGGTCAGCGCCGTGCCTGAGCCGGCCGGCGCCTGGCTGATGGTTGCGGGCCTGGCCGGCCTGGCCGCCCTGGCGCGCCGCCGCAGCGCGGCGACCTGATGGCCTGAAGCTCCCCGGCCTCGCAGAAGGCCGGGCGCCGCGCTGCCCCAGGGCAAATCGACGGCAGACAAAGACAGAAAGTTGTTGGACAGGGCGCACTGCCATACCGGCAGTGCCATGGGGCCGCAGGGGCCGTGCCGCAAATGCGGCCTGATTCCTGCGGCGGGCACCGCGTGAGGGGATTTCGATGTTCAGCAAGCAACGCAGCATTTCGGGCAAGACGCAGGCCTTGATCCAACGGGCACTTGACGGGCTGGCCGGGCAGGGCTTGCGGCGGGCGGGCCGGCGTGCCGCCGCGCGGGCGGCGGGCCAGCGCATGCACTTCGAGGCGCTCGAGCCCCGGCTGCTGATGTCGGCCGACTTGCTGCCCCTGCCTGTGGCCGCGCTGCAGCCCGCGATGGCCGACACGCTGCTGCTGAGCCACCCCCAGGACCCGGCCAAGCTGGGGTCGCTGAATCCCCTGTCGCTGCAGGCGGCACCGACCCTGGCGTCAGGCCTGCAGACCGGCCCACCGTCGACGTCGGCCTGGGTGCCTGGCTTTGATCCCGGCAACTTCAGCAGCGCGCTGACGCCGCTGGCACCGCTGGGCAGCTTTGTGCACGCCGGTGGCGTGAGCGGCAGCATCGACAGCGCTGGCGGTACCGACAGCCTGAGCCTGAACGTGCAAGGCGGTCAGGCCGTGGCGCTGCGCTTTGCCGCGCCGTCCACCGACCTGCAGGCCCGGCTGGAGGCCTGGCAGGACCTGGGCGGCGGCAATTGGGTGCAGTTGGGCTTTGTCGAGGCCGGCCAGCCCGGTGAGGCACTCAATCTGCAGGTGACCACCCAGGTCACCGGCACCCTGTACATCGATGTGATCAGCCTGGCCGGCAGCGGCGCCTACACGGTGGAATTGTTCCTGGGTGCGGTACTCGAGACCACCGACAGCACCAGCGCTGGCGATGCGTTCGACCTGGGTACGGCGATGTCGCCGCTGCCCGGCGGCGCCGGTGCCCGCAATGCGGTGATCGGCCGGTTGACGCAGGGCAGCAATGCCACGCCCATCCTGGTAGAGCGGTTCAACCAGGGCGTCGATCTGTCGCGCTGGTCCATCAGCACCTACGACAACGCCTATTGGTATGAGAGTTACTACGGCCAGGCGGGTTACTCGCTGGGCAGCAGCGCCAGCAGCGGCCCGGGGACCGGCAACCTGACCAGCGCCGTGTTGCGGGTAGACCTGCCCGGCAACAACACCGACGGCCTGCAATTGCAGTTCGACCAGCGCAGTTTCGACTACACCCACGAAGCGTTCTCGGGCAATGCTTTCAACGGCGACGAGCTCGCCGACGGGGTGGCGATCAGCGTCGACAACTACGTCTGGGTGCCGGTATCCACAGCCATGTCCAACCTGGACGAGGGTTTCGAGCACCACCGGCTGGACCTGGGTGCTGCGCTGGCCAGTTGGGGCCTGCAGGCGAGCGGGCAGGTCTACATCAAGTTCCTGCATGCGAATGTGCCGGAGGTCATCTTCACGGGCGAAGGGCCGCCGATCTACAACACCGGCTACCGCGAGTGGGACAACATCGTCATCGACCAGCAAGGCGCCGCGCGTTGGGGCTCACCGGTCTCGGTTCAGCTCAGCGGGCCGGTCTCTGGCGACCAGAACCGCCTGATCGACGGCGTGACACCGCCCGCCTCTGCCGATGCCTACTCGTCCGAGAACGGGGTGTATTTCTTCTCCGGCGGTGGCAGCACCGTCGATTTCGACCTGGGCAGCGAGCAGCGCCTGGTCGACCTGTCACTTTCCTTGGGCGCCGGCAGCGGCTACCTGGTGCAGTCGTCGCTGGATGGCCAGACCTGGGCCGACCTCTTGGTGATCGACAGCCAGATCACTGACGGACGCTACGGCCTGCAACGCATCAGCACCGCCAGCGACGCCCCCGGACATGCGGCCGGCCTGGGCTTCGCGCCGATCCAGTCGCGCTACCTGCGCTTGAGTCAGCTGCCGGGGTCGCTGAACGACGGCGCCGTGGCCGAGTTGCAGGCCCGTACAGGTGAGCTGGCTGTGGTGGACACCGAGGACTGGTATCGCCTCGACCTGAGCGCCGGACAGACCGCCAGCTTTGCGATGGCCTTGCCGCAGGGCGGCACGGCCAACGGCCTGTCGCTGGCGTTGTTTGACCCGTTCGACAAGCTGCTCACCTTCGATTCGCCCACCACCGGCGCCTCGGCCGCCTTGCCCAGCTTCATGGCCCCCGCCGATGGTGTCTATTCGCTGCGCCTGACCGGCAATTTCGAGGGCGATTACCAACTGGCCGTGACCCGCGATGCACTGCTGGCCGGCGCCCTGGGCGGCGGGGCCGATATCACCGGGCTGCCCCGGGTGGCCACGCGGGTGGATGGGGCGCAAGGCTCGTCCAATGGCCGCTTGCGCGTGGCGGTGCAAGGTGACAACGGCGTGGTCAGCGGCATGCTCAATGACTCCACCCGCTTCAACTTCGAGGCGGTATCGGTCAGTGGCAGCCAGATCGACAGCCTGGCCGAGTTGTCGGCGTTCGATGTGGTGCTGATCGGCAACCACCAGGTTCAACACGAGTACGAGGGCTTTGCGCCGGCGCTGCGCGCCTGGGTCGAGGCCGGCGGCGGCCTGGTGGCCACCGGTTGGACGGTCTATGGCGGCGGGACCGCCACCGGCAGTGTCGTGACCGACCTGGACGCGGTGGTGCCGGTACAACTCAACGGCAGCTACAGCAACGGCTACAACGGCTTCATGCAGATGACCGGCACCGCCCACCCGGTGGTCGACGGCATCGGCAGTTTCCAGTTGGGCGATATCTACAACGAGTACCCGGTGGCCGGAATCGATGCCGGTGCCACGCTGCTGGCCACGGTTGGTGGCCGGGTCGGCGTGGCGGTGGCCGAGGTGCAGAGCGGCCGCAGCGCCTACCTTGGGCCGACCTATTTCTATTTCTATGGCGGCAGCGTCGATACCGGACTGGACAAACTGCTGGAGCAATCCGTGGCCTGGGCGGCAGGCCGGTCGGCCCAGCATTTTGTGCTGCGTGCGGCCGCAGGCGACAACCTGGTGATAGCTGCGGTGCCCGCCGGCGATGCGTCGGCCGCGCCAGTGAACGATCTGCTGGCGGTTCTGACCCTGCTGGACAGCCAGGGCCAGGTGCTGGCCAGCAGCAACGGTGGCAGCAGCCTGCTCTACACCGCCGCGGATTCCGGCAGCTACACCGTATTGCTCAGCTCCGAAGCTGGCGCCGGCGACGCCGTGCTGCGGGTCACTGGCAGCACCGCTGACCCGGCCTTGGCGATGCGCGTCTTGTCCACCAGCCTGGACGGCATCAGCCGGGTCAACCAGTACCCCAACTACATCGACCTGCAGTTCGAGTCGCCTCTGTTGCTGACCAGCATCGATGTCGACGATTTGACGATCAACGGTCAGGCCGCCACGGGCGTTTCGATCCTGGGACCCGACCGCTTGCGCTTCGACCTCGCGCAACTGGAACTGGTGCGGCAGGACGGCGACTACCTGCTGGAGATCTTGGCCGGCGCCTTCAGCGACGCCGCAGGCCGTCCGGTGGCCGGCTGGGCCCTCGGCTTCACGCTGGACACCACCCTGCCCGTGGTCACCGGCAGCACCTTGGACCAGGGCGAGGTGGTCGACGGCAACCCCACTGTGCTGCATTTCAGCTTCAGCGAGGCGCTGGCCACGGCCTTCCTCAACAGCGGCGATGTGCAATTGGTCAATCTGGGCGCCGATGGCATGCCATCGGTCGCCGGTCTCAACCTGGGCGCCAGCACCCACCTGTCGTTGGCGTCTTTCACGATCGACGCCGACAGCCTGGGCGTGTCGGTCGGCCTGCCGCAGCTTGCCGAAGGCCGCTACCGCCTGACGCTGGTGTCGGGCAGCAACAGCTTCCGCGATCAGGTGGGGCTGCCGCTCAATGGCGGGCCGTCCTACCCCCTGCCGTCGGGCCAGGGTGACAACAGCGGTGACGACTTCGTGCTCGACTTCGTCGTCGACCAACTGCCCCAGCCCCTGGGCGAGCTGCCTGTGCTGGGCGTGCCGGGCACCCTGGTCTTTGGCAAGACGGTGGCAGGTGACCTGCACGACACCAGCGACCAGGACGAGTTCACCGTACAACTCGACGCCGGCCAGGTGCTGAGCGTGGCGCTCGACCCCAGCAGCCCTGGCACCGCCTTGCGCATGCACCTGGATTTGCTGGACGAGAGCCTGGCGGTGGTGGCGCAGGCCGATGGCGACGCAGGCGCCGGCCTGCTCTTGCAGACTGTCGGCGCGGGCAACGGCCTGCCTGCGGGCAATTACACGCTGCGCCTCACCGCCCTGGCCGGCGGCGGGGGCTATCGCCTGACGACGGCCGTCAATGCGCGGGTCGAGGCCGAATCGCTGGCCGGCGGCGCCGTCAACGATGCGCTGGCCGATGCCGAGGACCTGGCCTCGTCCTTCATCAGCCTGGGCAATGGCGGCAGCCGTGCGGCGGTGATCGGCAGCCGCATCACCCCCGCTGGCGGCGAAGCGGGCAACGACCATTACCGCTTCACCCTGCTGCAGGGCCAACAGGCCACGGCCGCGCTGGCCTGGGCCGCGTCAAGCAGCAGCGGCAGCCTGGCCCTGGACCTGCTGGCCGCCGACGGCACGCTGCTGGCCAGCAGCGAGGCCGGCAGCGTCAGCGGCCGGGTTCAGCGCATCGCAGATTTCCATGCCGACGTGACCGGCGACTACCTGCTGCGGGTGCGCGGCAGCGGCAGCGGCCTGTATTCGCTGGCCTTGACCCGCAGCCTGAGTCTGGACCTGTCACTGTCAACGGCCGATGGCGTGGTGGACATGAGCCACACCCTGCAAGCCCTGGGCAACCTGGGCAATGGCGCCGGCGGCGGCACCGGCGGCGCGGTGCGGGTGGCCGTGCACGGCGGCACCTCGTCCTTCGTGGCGGCGTTGAACAATTCCACCCTGGCCGGCATCTCGGCGGTGTCGGTCAATGGCAACCAGCTCGACACCCTGGCCGAATTGCAGGCCTATGACGTGGTGGTCATCGGCAGCCAGTTCGTCCAGAACGAGTTTTCCTTGTTCGATGCGGCCCTGCGTACCTGGGTCGAGGCCGGCGGCGGCATCGTCGCCACCGGTTGGACGGTGTATGGCGCTGGCTCGGCCACCGGGCCTGCACGGCCGAATATCGACGCCATCGTCCCGGTCAACACCTCGGGCTCTTACAACTACAACTACGGCGGCAACTTGGTTGTCGTCGACAGCAGCCACCCGATCACCGACGGCGTCGGCAATTTCACCATGCCGGGCATCTACAGCGAATTCCCGACCGGCGGCGTGGACGCCGGCGCACAGGTGCTGGCCCAGATCAACGGCAGCCCGGCCGTGGTGGTGGGCAGCGCTGGCAGCGGCCGCGGCGTCTATTTCGGCCCGACCCTGACCGAATGGAGCGGCAGCCCCACCGGCAACCTCGACCGCCTGATCGAGCAGGCCGTGCTGTGGGCCGGCGGCGACCGGACCGACGATTACCTGATCAGCGTCAATGCCGGCGATGAACTGACACTGGCCACCCGTACACCGGGCGACGGCGCAGCCCAGCCGCCCAACAGCCTGGACCCGCGGCTGGAGCTGATCGACCCCGCCGGCAATACCGTGGCCAGCGACAGCAACAGCGCGGCCGACGGCCGCAATGCCCTGCTGGTGGCCACCGCCACCGACACCGGCACCTACAAGGTGCGGGTGCGCATCGACAGCGGCAGCGGCGCCTATGTCGTCACGGTGGCTGGCGCCACCGGCGCGGCACTGGCCACCGGGCCGGTGGTTACCGCCGTCACGCCGGCCAATGGCGTGGTGCTGAACACCTCGCCCACGACCATCACCTTCCAGTTGTCCGAGGGCGTGCGGGCCGATTCGGTGTCGACATCGGACCTGGTGCTCGACAGCGGGGGCAGCGTCACCGGCGTGCAATTGCTGGCCGGCAATCAGGTGAGGTTCAGCGTCGACATTCCGCTGGTGGAGGGCGCCTTTGCCTACCACCTGGAGGCCGGCGCCTTCGCCGACCTGCAGGGCGAGCCCAGCGCCGCCTTTGCGGCGGGCTTCATCTTCGATCTGGGCGGCGCCTTTGTCACCGCCAGCACGCCGGGCGCCGAGGCCGGCGCGCCGCTCAACAGCTGGTCTTTCAGCTTCAACGAGGCGATCAACCCGGGCTCGGCCAGCATCGCCGACGTGGCCGTCTTCACCGGCCCCAGCGGCCAGGACCTGCGCAACCAGCTCAGCTCGGTCACGGTCTCGGGCAACACCCTGCTGGTGAACTTCAGCAGCCAGTTTACGGCGGGCGACTACCACATCGAGATCGGCCCCCAACTGCTCGACCTGGCCGGCAACCCGATGGACCAGGACCGCGACGGCAGCACCGGCGAGGCCTTGCAAGACCGCTTCGCTGCCAACACCACGCTGCGCTCGCCCGACTTGCTGCCCTTGACACTGACCAGCGAGGCCAGCGCCAATTTCGGCGCGCCGCTGAGCGTGACCTGGTCGGTGCGCAATGCCGGCAACGAGCCGGCGCGCAGCAGTTGGTACGACCGGCTCTACCTGTCGACCGACAGCACGCTGGGCGGCAACGATGTCTACCTGGGTGAGTTTTTCGTCTCGCCCAACCCACTGGCGGCGGATGCCTCCTACACCCTGACGCGCCAGGTGACCTTGCCCCTGAACGCGGCCTATGCGCCGGGCACTTACCACCTGCTGCTGGTCACCGACATCTACGGCCAACAGGGAGAGGCCGACGAGTCCAACAATCAGTTGGCAGGCGCCGATCTGGTGCTGGGCGTGCCGCCCCTGCCCGACCTGGCGGTGGCGAATGTGGCGGCGCCCGCCACCATCGAGGCGGGCAAGCCGGTAACCATCACCTGGACCGACCGCAACCTGGGCGATGCCGCGACCAACAGCGCCTGGTATGACTCGATCTACCTGTCCAGCGACAACCAGCTGGGTGGCGACATCCTGCTGGCCGACATCTACTACAACAACAGCGTGCCGATCGCCGCTGGTGGCGAGCTGGCGCGCAGCGCCCAAGTCACGATCCCGACCAACCGCACCGGCAACTGGTACATCCTGGTGCGCAGCGACAACTACGGCTACATCAACGAGTACCTGAACGAGGGCAACAACTTCGGCTTCTCGCCGGCCACGGTGAATGTGGTGGTACCCACCGAAGACCTGGTGGTCTCGGCCCTCACCACGCCCGCCAACGGCACCTTCGGCCAGACCCTGAACGTGGCCTGGACCGTCAGCAACCTGGGCACAGGGCCGACCATTGCCAACTGGACCGACCAGGTCTGGCTGTCGCGCGACGGCGTGCTCAGCAACGATGACGTCAGCCTGGGCAGCTTCGCGTCGACCGGCGACACGCCGCTGGCCGCTGGCGCCAGCTATGACCGGTCCCGCGACATCACGCTGCCGCTGAGCAGCAGCCTGGGTGCGGGCAGCTACCGGGTGCTGGTGCAGACCGACTACAACAACAACGAGCCCGAGACCAACGAGGCCAACAACCTGCGCGCCTCGGACACCGTCACGCTGGCGCTGCCGGCCTTGGCGGACCTGACCGTCTCGAATGTCATCGTGCCGGCCGGCCTGCGCAGCGGCGATGCGGCCGAAATCCGCTTCACCCTGACCAACCAGGGCAGCGCGGCGGCCAGCGATTTCTATTACCGGCTGGGCCTGAACGACAGTGCCGACACCGGCAGCACCGATGTCCAGCTGGGCGATTTCCGTTTCAACGACACCCTGTCGGCGGGTGAGAGCGTGCAGCTCACCCAGCGCGTTACCCTGCCGATCGACCGGCCGGGCAACTGGTATGTCGGCGTCACCGCAGACGTCTACAACAGCGTCTACGAGCATGCCAATGAGGCCAACAACAGCGCGGTCAGCAGCCTTGTCGTCTTGCCGCTGCCACCGCTGGTGGACCTGCGCGTCAGCAGCATCGTCGCGCCGCTGGACGCGATCGCCGGCCAGCAGGTGCCCATCACCTGGACCGTGGTCAACGAGGGCACGGCGCCCATCGCAGGCGGCGTGTTCACCGATCGACTCTACCTGTCGACCGACGGCGGGGTGACGCTGAACATCTTCATGGGCAGCTACACCTTTGAGGGTGACCTGGCCGCCGGGGCGTCGGTGAGCCGCAGCCAATCGATCGGCTTGCCCGCTGAACTGGCGGCCAACTACACCGTGGTGGTGATTACCGACGCTGCCGGCAACCACTACGAGGCCGGCGGCGAGTTCAACAACCGCACGGTGGACAACACCCGCATCGCCACCGTGCTGCCGCCGCTGCCCAATCTGGTGGTGACCAGCATCACGCCGCCCAGCGAGGCCTTCTCCAGCACCCA
>JAYUQJ010000225.1:0-4073 GCA_043756825.1 Betaproteobacteria bacterium
CATTGTTGCCGTGGTGCTCCAGTGCAATAACTACGACGTCGTCAATCTGGGCGTAATGGTCCCCGCGCAGAAGATCCTCGACGCGGCAAAGGCGGAAAAAGCCGACGTCATCGGCCTGTCGGGTTTGATCACGCCCTCACTTGAAGAAATGGCGCATTTCGCGAAGGAGATGCAGCGCGAGGGCCTCGCGCTCCCGTTGCTGATCGGCGGCGCCACGACCAGCCGCGTCCACACCGCGGTGAAGATCGCGCCGCACTACGAGGGCCCGGTGGTCTATGTGCCCGACGCCAGCCGCTCGGTCGGCGTGTGCGCCGACCTGCTCAGCGACGAGCGCGCGGCCAAGTTCATCGACGATCTGAAGGCCGACTACCAGAAGGTGCGCGAGCTGCATGCCAGCAAGAAGGCCACGCCGCTGGTCACGCTGGCCGCCGCGCGCGCCAACAAGACGCGCATCGACTGGGCCGGCTACACCCCGCCCAGGCCCAAGTTCATCGGCCGCAGGGCGTTCAAGAACTTCGACCTGGCCGAGCTGGCCGCCTGCATCGACTGGTCGCCGTTCTTCCAGACCTGGGACCTGGCGGGCAAGTTTCCCGAGATCCTGAAGGACGAGATCGTCGGCGCCGAGGCGCTGCGGGTGTTCAGCGACGGCAAGCGCCTGCTGCAGCGGGCCATCGAGGGCCGCTGGCTGCAGGCCAATGGCGCGGTCTGCCTGCTGCCGGCCAACACGGTGGACGACGACACCATCGAGATCTATGCCGACGAGCGCCGCAGCCAGGTGCTGATGCGCTGGAACCCGCTGCGCCTGCAGACCGAGAGGCCGGTGGTCGACGGGGTCAAGCGGGCCAACCGCAGCCTGGCCGACTTCATCGCCCCCAAGGGTGTGCAGGCCGATTACATCGGCCTGTTTGCGGTGACCGCCGGGCTGGGCATAGCCAAGCGCGAGCAGCAATTCGAGGCCGACCACGACGACTACAACGCCATCATGCTCAAGGCCCTGGCCGACCGTCTGGCCGAGGCCTTTGCCGAGCGCCTGCACCAGCGCGTGCGCACCGACCTGTGGGGCTATGCGCCCGACGAGGCGCTGGACACCCCGGCGCTGATCGCCGAGCAATACCGCGGCATCCGCCCGGCGCCCGGCTACCCGGCCTGCCCCGACCACAGCGTCAAGCGGGCGATGTTCGAGCTGCTGGACGGTGCCGACATCGGCATGGGCCTGACCGAAAGCATGGCAATGACGCCGGCGGCCAGCGTCAGCGGCTTCTACCTGGCCCACCCCGAGGCGACCTATTTCAATGTGGGCCGCATCGGTGAAGACCAGCTGGAAGACTGGGCCGCGCGGCAGGCGATGGACGCCGCGCTGGCCCGGCGGCTGCTGGCGCCGGCGCTGGGGTGAGCCCGCCCGCTGGTTGGGCCTGGCCGCGCTGCTAGTGGAGTGTTCGATGCTGTGAGCGACTTAAGAAAACCGATGGATTTGCCGCTGTGGCTAGGCGCAAACCGCAACCATGCCCAGTGGCATGGCGAGGATTTGCAACGCCGCCACAGCGGCAAATCCACGGTTTTATGTCGCGAATAGCGTTGAACACTGCACTAGCCATGCTTGGCGCCTTCAGCAGCCGGCCGCTGTGGATCCGGAAGGCCTGTACGGCCAGATTCTGCTGATCGACCTGGCCTCGCCAACCGTGGTGCTGCACCTGGGCCAGCGTACCGGCCAGCGCCACTGGCCGGGCTGGATAGCGGAGTTGTTGCGCTTGAATCCCTGAGGCCACGCTGTCCACCCACGCCGGTTGGCGGCTCATTGCACCGGGCTGTTCTTCCCAGTCGGTCGTCGGCGCCGAGCCGTGGGCAATTGGTGGCGCAGCGCCCGTATGTCATGGCATGACAACCCTGGAGGTGTTCATGCCGCCCGTTCTTGCCACCCTGCTCCGTCCTTGGGTCGAGCCTCTGCTGCTGATCCTGTTGTGGCTGGTCCTGGCCGCGCTGTCGGTGGCCTGGCTGGACGACTGGTCGCACCACGGTCCGGCCTTTGCCGCTGGTTATGGGCAGGCGCAAAGGCAGGCGCTGGCAGGCACAGCCGCCAGCGGTGTGCTGCTGTGGTGGCTGCGTGAACGCTTGTTCCTGGGCCTGGTACGCACCCTGGCGGGCATCGCCGCCTGGCCCGCACGGCGCCGCCGCTGGTGGCTGGCGGGCCTGGCGAGCGCTTGCCTGCTGGTGGTTGCGGCGCTGCATTGGGGGCTCAAGCTGCAGCGCATTCCCCACCTGCCGGCCGGTTTGGTGGGGCCGCTGAAGGCGGCCTCGCAAGCGCTCATCGACGCCGAACTGCCCAAGATCACCGAGTCCACCACGGTCGAGCTGCTGCGCGTGCCGGCCTGCCTGCTGCTGGCCTGGGCGCTCTACCGCTGGCGCCATGCCGCGCTGCCGCTGCGGGCCCACCTGCTGCTGGCAGCCGGCGTGCTGGCCGTGGTGCTGGCCGGCTTGAAGCTCACTGACGACAAGGGCCCGATGCTGGTGCTGGCGCTGGCCCTGTCGGTGTTGTCGGCCGGCCTCACGCTGGACGCCGCCCGGCGCGCTGGCGTCGCTGCCTGGCTGCGCGGCTTGCTGGCAGGTGGCCAGTTGGCACTGCTGCTGGGCGGCATCGTCGGCCTGTTGACCCATGCCGCGCCCGCCGCTCGCCTCGCCGCCTGGCGCCAGCCCTTCGACGCGCCGCTGCAGTACCTGGCCGAGGCCAGTTGGTTGATGCAGCGCTGCGGTGCCCAAGGCTGTGGCCTGGGCCGCACCCCGTGGTGCGGGCACCTGGCGGCCTTGGTCGGCCCTGTCCCCGGCCGCTGCGCCGGCATGTCCAAGGAGACGCAGAGCGACCATGTATTGCCGGCCCTGGCTGCACTGTGGGGTGCGCCGGCCGCCTGGGCGATCACGGCAGCGGTGGCGCTGATGCTGGTGTTGGGTCTGCGCCTGGCAGCCCGTGCCGCCCAGCCCCGCCATGGTGTGGACGTGGCCGGCCTGGCCGCCAGCGCCGCCGGGCTGTACCTGCTGTTGATGCTGGGGCAGTTGGCCGCCACCGCCCTGGGCAGCCTGGGCGTGTGGCCCACCACCGGGGTCAATCTGCCGATGCTGGCCTGGGGCCGCGGCAACCTGCTGGTGCTGACGCTGGCGCTGGCCCTGGTGCTGCCCGGGCCGGGTCTGGTGCCGGCCGCGCCGGGCAGCGCCCTGGCCGGCACCTGGCGCAGCACGGCCACGGTGGCCCTGCTGTGCTCGGCCCTGCTGCTGGCACTGGTGGGGCATGGGCTGCGGCTGCGCCTGGCCGGCCCGGTGCCCGATCGCCTGGCCAGCGGGCGCAGCAACCCCTGGCTGCCCCTGCCCGGCTGCCTGCGCGCGGCCGATGGCACGCCCGCGGCCCTGCAGGCCGGGCCAGCGGCCCTGGCGGCCGACAAGCCCGGGGGCCCCGCTGCCGCCAGGCAGGCCGCTGAGCGTGCCACTGAGCGCGCTGCGCTGTGTGACATCGCTCCGGCCAGCCCCGCCGGCGCCGCTGCGGCGGCGCTGCCGGCGGATGCGGCCTTGCAGCAGGCGCTGGCCCGCAGCGCCCACACCCAGCCAGCGCTGCGCCAGCGCCAGCGCGATGGCCTGGCCGTGCCTCAGCGCGCGGATGTGGTCACCACGCTGGACGCCGGGCGCCAGGCGGTGGCGCAAGCCCTGGCCGACTGCCTGACCGCCAGCGCCCGGCCCGAGGCCGGCTGTGCCGGCCGGGTGCCGGCCGACGCCTGGGCGCGCTACACCCAGCGCCATGAGGGCGCGGCGGCGCGCATGGTGTCCATCGTGCAATTGCGCGTGGCCGACGGTGCCCTGCTGGCCGCGGCGCATGCCCGCAGCCCCTGCTCCGCGGCCCAGCAGGCCAACCCCGCCCGGCCTGCCGGCTGCCCTGGCGAGGCGGCCCGCCCGTTGGCACGGCCGGGCCGCCTGTCGCACCAGGGCCTGCATGCCCACGACATGCTGGCCTCTACCGTCAAGCCGCTGCTGGCCGATGGCCTGCTGCACGCGCCCGACGCCGCACGCTGGCAGCAGGGCGATGCGCGCGCCCG
>JAYUQJ010000226.1:0-4066 GCA_043756825.1 Betaproteobacteria bacterium
CGAGCGCTGCACCGGCGCCGGCGCCGGCGACCAGGACGGGCCGCGCGGCACGGGCTCGGGCAGGGCGGCGCTGGCCGGGCCGGCATCGCCCCGGTCGGCCAGCAGCAGCGGTGCACCCGCCGGCGCGGCGCTGGTCAGCCCGGCGGCGACAGGGCCGGCCGGCCTGTCGGCTTCCATGCCGCCGGGTTGGCTGGCGCGCGCCTCCTCCAGAAAATCGTCGGACAAATGCTCGCGCGTGATCAGCGCGTCGCCCGACGCCATCACCGCTGCGGTGCGCAGCACATTGAACAGCTGGCGCACATTGCCCGGCCACCCGTAATGCTGGAACAGGCGCAGCACATCGGCATCCGGCTGCAGGCGGCGGCTGGCGCGTGCCGGCTCGGCCAACTGGTCGAGGATGCGCCTGACCAGTGCCAGCAGGTCGCTGCGCTCGCGCAGCGGCGGCAGGCGCACCGCCAGGCCATTGAGCCGGTAGAACAGGTCTTCCCGGAAGGCCTTGCGGTCGATCATCTCGCGCAGATTGCGGTGGGTGGCGCAGATGATGGACACATCCACTGGCAGGCTCTTGCTGCTGCCCAGCGGCGTGACCTGGCGCTCTTGCAGCACCCGCAGCAGGTGGGCCTGCAGGCTGACCGGCATGTCGCCAATCTCGTCGAGGAACAAGGTGCCACCATTGGCCTGCAGCAGCTTGCCCACCGCGCCCTTGCGGCGGGCGCCGGTGAAGGCGCCCTCCTCGTAGCCGAACAGTTCGGCCTCGATCAGGGTCTCGGGGATGGACGCGCAATTCACCGCCACGAAGGGCTGCTTGCTGCGCACTGAATCGACATGGATGGCGCGCGCCAGCAGCTCTTTGCCGGTGCCGGTCTCGCCCAGGATCAGGATCGGGATGTCGCGGTCGATCACGCGCCGGATCTTGTCGACCACGCTGTGCATCTGGGCATCGCCGGTGCGCAGCTGGGTCAGACCGGTGCCGCTGGCGTCGACGGGCATGGCCGACGCGGTGGCCAAGCTCGCCGATGCCGCCGGTGCGCTGCCCAGCCCGGCGGCGGCTGCGCCCGGGGCCAGCGCAGGTGCCGGGCCGGCCGAGGACTGGGGGTTGCTCGACACGGCCTCGGCCAGGCTGGTCCAGACCGGCCAGTTGAAACGGGCGTGGAGGTGGAACTGGCGCCCGCCGTTCAGCTGCACCGGCATGGGCGTGGACAGTGGCGAGCGGAAGCGGTCGACCAGCGCATTGACGGTGGTGCCGAACAGGGTGGTCAGGCTGTGCATGCGCAGGGCCGCGCCCGACAGGCCGAGTTGCTCCAGTGCGCCGCGGTTGGCGCCGACGATCTTGCCGTCGGCGCTGACCGCCAGGATGCCCTCCATCAGCGTACCGATGAATTCGACCCGGCTGTGAAAGTGCAGCCGCATCACATTGCGGTAGTCATCGGTGAGCCAGTGGTTCTCGATCATGCGCGCCGACATCTTGACCAGCGCCATGGTGTGCTGATGAAAGCTGGCGCGGTCGCCGGTGACGTCGAGCACGCCCAGGATGTTGCCGCGCGGGTCGAGGATGGGCGCGGCCGAGCAGGTCAGGAAGTGGTTGGCATGCATGTAGTGCTCGTCGGCATGCACGAGGGTCGGCACCTCCTCGACCAGCGCGGTGCCGATGGCATTGGTGCCCTTGGTCGACTCGCTCCAGTTGACGCCGGGCTGCAGCGCCACCTTGCTGGCCCGGGCCAGGAAGTCGTCATCGCCGATCGAATGGATGATGGTGCCGGTGGCGTCGCAAAGCACCACCATGTTCTCGGTGTTGACGATCTGCTCGTAGAGCATCTCCATCACCGGTGCGGCATGGTCGTGCAGGCGCAGATTGCGCTCGCGCACCACGGCCAGATCAGACCGGCCGAGCGGCGAATGGTCGGGCCGCTCGATGCGCGACACCCCCAGCGCGGCGCAGCGCTCGTGCGACTGGTCGATTTTCTCGACATGCGCCGAGCCCAGGTTCAGCCCGGCGGCAATCGGGCGCACCGGCTCTTCACCACCGCGCCGGGTACCCGTGCTGCCATAGCGTGAGTGCAAGGGTCCGCGCATCGTCTGGTCTCCTGGCGCCACCTGCGCTCGGGGTTTTGTTCACGCCACGGGAGGCGGTCTTGGCGCGCTGTCACGGCTGTGCGGCCGGGGCAGGCTGAATGTCCGTTTTGCAAGACCCGGGCCGGGCAACACTGTCACAGGACGGCGCAATCGGCGGCAAACCGGGGTCAAAGCGGGCTGGATGGTAGCCTGGGCTTGCCCAACCGTATTGTTTCGCAGCAAATTCATGGGGCATCGCCCGAACAAGCGCTGCCCGAGCCAGCGCCAAGCCCGACTGGCACGGAGATTGCAGTTGACTGGGCAGTCTCCTTCACCCCCTGCTCGGAAACCTCACCATGCATAACCCCAGCTCGCCCGCCCTCATCCACTCTGGCCTGCGCGCCGCAGCGCCGCGCCGGCGGGCGCCTTCGCGGCAGTCTGGCTGGGCCGCGCTGGCGTTGCTGCTGGCAGCCGGCCTGGCGCAGGCCCACGGCGATGTCACGCCGCAGGCCGTCGACACCAAGAGCCTGCCGGCGCTGGGCGACACCTGGCGCGCCGAGAACCCCTACCGCGGCAATGCACCGGCGATCAAGGTGGGCATGTCTGCCTACAACCAGAACTGTGCCCGCTGCCACGGGCTGGAAGCGATCTCGGGCGGCATCGCGCCCGACCTGCGCAAGCTCGACAACGACTGTGTCTCCTTGAAGGACGCCAAGAAGAAGACTGCTTGCGTCAAGGAGGTGGACGACTTCTACGCCAGCGCCGTGCGGCGCGGCAAGGTGCGCAACGGCGCGGTCTACATGCCGCCCTTCGAGGGCATCCTGAACCAGGAGGCGGTGTGGTCCATCAAGGCCTACCTCGAGACCCGGCGCGACAAGCCCTTGTGATGCGGCGCGGCCCGCCCTGCCACTGCGGCCGTTCACCTGCGCCAGAATGCACGGTATGCGCCCCGGCTGTCGGCCTGTGCCGGCCACCCCTTCGTAACGGAGAGACCCGATGAAGCGAATTGCACCCCAGGGCCTATGGGCCCGCCGGGCCTGGCTGCAGGCCGGGGCCGCCGGCCTGGCCAGTTGGGCCTGGCTGGCCGCAGCCCAGGACAAGCCTGCGCTGCAGCGCATCCGCGAGCGCGGCAGCCTGACGGTGGCAATCTATAACGAGATGCCGCCCTTCCACCAGAACGGCCAGGGCATCGATGTGGCCCTGGCGGGGGCATTGGCCCAGGCGCTGGGGGTCAAGCCCAGCCTGTTGCCGTTCAATGCCGACGAGAACATGAATGATGACCTGCGCAACCTGGTCTGGAAGGGGCATTACCTGGGCTTCGGCCCGGCCGATGTGCTGCTGCATGTGCCGGTGGACCGCCCGCTGATGACCGCCAACCCGCAGGTCACGATCTTCGCGCCTTACTACCGCGAGCGGGTGATGATGGCGCGCGCGCTGGCGGCGGCGCCCAAGATGGATTCGCTCGACGACCTGGCCGGCAAGAAGATCGCGGTGCCGGGCCAGACCCTGGCCGGTTGGCTGCTGATCGGTGCCGAATCGGGCAAGTACCGCGAGCAGCTGAGCACCAGCTGGAAGGACGGCGTCGCTGCGGCCGAGGCCCTGCGCGCCGGTGAGGTGCAGGCCGCTGCCGGCCTGGCGTCGGAGCTGGAATCGGTGCTGGCCGGCGATGCGCGCTTTGCCATCGAGCCCTTGCCGGTGCCGCGCATGAAGGACGGCTGGGTCGTGGGTCTGGCGGTCAAGAAAAGCAACGACGACCTGGCGCAGGCGCTGCAGGGCGCCATCAACACCTTGACCAGCAATGGCGAACTGGGCCGCCTGTTTGCCGCCGCCAAGGTGAGCTGGCGCAAGCCCTAGCCCTGCCCATGCCCCACAAAGTTCATCGCGAAGTTCATTGCCTGAGTGAATAGCCTTCGCACATTGCCTGGAGCAGCGTGTAGCCGAGCCACATCAATTGGTGCCCGGGCGGTGGATCGTTTGGGCGGCCGAGATAGCCGCCCAAACGCGCAGTCAGGCG
>JAYUQJ010000227.1:0-4064 GCA_043756825.1 Betaproteobacteria bacterium
TTGTCGTAGACGCTCATGTGCGGGTAGAGCGCGTAGTTCTGGAAGACCATCGCGATGTCGCGGTCGGCCGGCTCCACATCGTTGACCACCCGGCCGCTGATGCTGATCTGGCCCTCGCTGATCTCCTCCAGCCCGGCCACCATGCGCAGCAGGGTGCTCTTGCCGCAGCCACTGGGGCCGACGATGACGATGAACTCACCGTCGGCGATGTCGGCCGACACCCCGTGGATGACCTGGGTGGCCTTGGCGCCGCGGCCGTAGCGCTTGACGACGTTGTGGATGGTGATCGCGCCCATGGTGTCCTTGTGCTGCCTATTTTTCGGTGTCCACCAGGCCCTTGACGAACCAGCGCTGCATCAGCAGCACCACCAGCGCGGGTGGCAGCAGGGCCAGCATCGCGGTGGCCATCACCAGGTTCCATTCGGTCAGGGCGTCACCGCCAACGATCATCCGTTTGATGCCGATCACCGCGGTGTACATGCTCTCGTCGCTGGTGATCAGCAGCGGCCACAGGTACTGGTTCCAGCCGTAGATGAACTGGATCACGAACAGCGCGGCGATGCTGGTGGCCGACAGCGGCAGCAGCACGTCGAAGAAAAAGCGCATCGGCCCGGCGCCGTCCATGCGCGCGGCCTCCAGCAGTTCGTCGGGCACGGTCAGGAAGAATTGCCGGAACAGGAAGGTGGCGGTGGCTGAGGCGATCAGCGGCAGCGTCAGGCCGGCATAGGTGTCGAGCATGCCCAGGTCAGACACCACCTTGAAGGTGGGGATGATGCGCACCTCCACCGGCAGCATCAGCGTGACGAAGATCATCCAGAAGAAGAAATGGCGGAAAGCAAAGCGGAAATAGACGATGGCAAACGCGCTGACGATGGAGATCGCGATCTTGCCGAAGGCGATCACCAGCGCCATCACCAGGCTGTTGAACAGCATCGGCGCCACCGGCGCACCCGACCCGCGGGTGCTGCCGGCCCCCAGCACCTGGGTGTAGTTGGCCCAGAACTGGTCGCCCGGCAGCAGGCGCATCGGCACCTGCAGCACCTGCTCCAGCGTCAAGGTGGACGCGACGAAGGTGATGTAGAGCGGAAAGGCCACCATCACCACGCCGGCCATCAAGACCAGGTGGGTCAGCACACTCAACCAGGGGCGGCGTTCGACCATCAAATGCTCTTTGTCTACGCCGCTGAAGCGGCACTCGCGATCAATGAATACCCCTGAGCATACGGACGCCGAAGGCGCTTCGGGGGGGGCTAATAGTTCACGCGCCGCTCGACGAAGCGGAACTGCGCCACCGTCAGCACGATCACGATCAGCATCAGGATCGCCGACTGCGCCGACGAGCCGCCCAGGTCGGCCGCCTTGACGCCGTCGTTGTAGACCTTGTAGACCAGGATCTGGGTGGCACCCGACGGCCCGCCCTGGGTGGTGGCGTCGATCACGCCGAAGGTGTCGAAGAAGGCATAGACGATATTGACCACCAGCAGGAAGAAGGTGGTGGGTGACAGCAAGGGGAAGACGATGGTCCAGAAGCGGCGGAAAGGCCGCGCACCGTCGATGGCCGCCGCCTCGATCAGCGATTTGGGGATGGACTGCAGCCCGGCCAGGAAGAACAGGAAGTTGTAGCTGATCTGCTTCCAGACCGAGGCCATCACCACCAGCAGCATCGCCTGGTCGCTCTGCAGCACCCAGTTGAAGTTGATGCCGAAGCCCTTGAGCGCATAGGTGATGATGCCGATCGACGGCGCGAACATGAAACCCCACAGCACCCCGGCGATGGCCGGCGCCACCGCATAGGGCCAGATCAGCAGGGTGCGGTAGCCCAGCGCGCCCTTGATCACCCGGTCGGCCATCACCGCCAGCAACAGCGCCAGCGCCAGCCCGCCCACCGCCACCAGCACGCTGAAGACGGCAGTGACCTGGAAGGACTGCAGGTAGTTGCTGTCGGCCAGCAGGTCGCGGAAATTGTCCAGGCCGGCAAATTCCGAGCGCATGCCGAACGCGTCCTGGCGCAGGAAGGCAAACCACAGCGCCTGCGCCGCCGGCCAGAAGAAGAACACCAGCGTGATGGCCAACTGCGGCGCCACCAGCAGGTAGGGCAGCCAGCCCAAGCGGAAGTAGACGCGCTTTTCCATGCCCTGGTTTCAGCCGATGGCGCCCGGCACCGCAGGATGCGTGCGCCGGGCCAAGGGCATCAGCCCTTGTTGGCCGCAGCGAACTTGCGCAGGATCTCGTTGCCGCGCCGCACCGCCTCGTCCATCGCGGTCTTGGCGTCCTTCTTGCCGGCCAGCACCGCCTCGATCTCTTCTTCGATCACCTCGCGGCCCTGCACGAAGTTGCCGAAGCGCAGGCCCTTGCTGTTGGCGGTGGGCGGCTTGTTGTTGAGCTGCTTGACCGCCACATCGGTGCCGGGGTTCTTCTCGTAGTAGCCCGTCTTGGCGGTGATGTCGGACGCCGAGCTGGTCAGCGGCACATAGCCGGTGAACTGGTGCCAGCTTGCCTGCATGTCGGGCTTGGCCAGGTGGTTGAAGAACTGCGCCACGCCCTTGTAGTCTGCCGGCTTCTTGCCGGCCAGCACCCACAGGCTGGCGCCGCCGATGATGCTGTTCTGCGGCGCACCCTTGATGCTGTCGTTGTAGGGCAGGAAGTTGATCGAGAATTCAAACTTGGCGTTCTTGCGGATGTTGGCCTGGGCCGCCGAGCTGCTGGTCAGCATGGCGCATTCGCCGCTGAAGAACTTGGCCTCGGCCTCGTTGCGGCGGCCGGCGTAGGTGAACCAGCCGTTCTTGGCAAAGTCGCCCAGCATCTGGATATGGGCCACATGCTGGGGTGAATTGATGGTGAACTGGGTGTCCATGCCACCGATGCCGTTGTCCTTGGTGCCGATCGGCAGGTTGTGCCAGGCGCTGAAGTTCTCCACATGCACCCACGACGGCCAGCCGGTGGTGTAGACGCAGCTCTGGCCGCTGGCCTTGAGTTTGCCGGCGGTGACCGCAAACTCCTTCCAGGTCTTGGGCGCCACATTGGCATCGAGCCCGGCCTTCTTGAAGGCGTCCTTGTTGATGTAGAACACCGGGGTGGACGAGTTGAAGGGCATCGACAGCATGTTGCCCTTGCTGTCGGTGTAATAGCCGGCCACCGCCGAGACATAGGACTTGGGGTCCCAGGGCTGGCCCGAATCCTTCATCAGCTGGTAGACCGGCTTGATCGCGCCCTGGGCCGACATCATGGTGGCGGTGCCCACCTCGAACACCTGCACGATGTGCGGCGCATTGCCGGCGCGGAAGGCGGCGATCGCGGCGGTCATCGACTCGGGGTAGCTGCCCTTGTAGACCGGCACCACCTTGTAGTCCTTCTGGCTGGTGTTGAAGCCGGTGGCCAGTTCGGTGATCTTGTCGCCCAGCGCGCCGGTCATCGAATGCCACCACTGGATTTCGGTCTGGGCCTGGGCCGGCCCGGCCAGGGCGGCGCCCAGGGTGGCCAGGGCGGCGATGAAACGCGCTGATTGCATGCAGATCTCCAAGAAAAAGCCGGTGACGAAGTAAAAGCCCAGGCGGCGCAGTATGCCGCCGCCCGATGACACTTTGGTTTCTGGCATACCCGCGTAAGGTTTGGCGCCGGTATTAACCCGGTGCCTGGCACGGCGCCACCCGGGCTGGCCTCGGGCGAAATGCTGCGCTGCGATAAAATGTGGCCTCACATGCCTGCCCGGGCACCGCTGAATCCACCTTGATGAATCCGGCGCCTGCCGCACCATGAACGCTCCGCTCGACCCAGCCGCCATTGCCCGACCCACCCCGGGCGCCACGCCCGACAGCGACGCGCCGCGCCTGCGCGAGATCCCCTACAACTACACGTCCTTCTCCGACCGCGAGATCGTGCGCCGCCTGCTGGGCGAGCGCGGCTGGGACCTGCTGAACCTGCTGCGCGACGAGCGCCGCACCGGCCGGTCCGCCCGCATGCTCTACGAGGTGCTGGGCGACATCTGGGTGGTGCAGCGCAACCCCTATCTCGAGGACGACCTGCTGGACAACCCGCGGCGCCGGCAATTGCTGATCGACGCGCTG
>JAYUQJ010000228.1:0-11560 GCA_043756825.1 Betaproteobacteria bacterium
CCCAAAACGCACCCGCTCGTCGTTGCAAATGCTCGCCATAGCCCGGGCTATGGCTGCGCTTTGCGCCAGGGCCAGCAGGCCCTGGCCTTCGCCAGGCACAAACAGTCCTCAGGACTGTTTGTGCCCGGGCTCAGCCTAGATCGAGCACGTTTTGTGGTGTTGCTCGGTCACGCTCGAAATCCTCTCAGTCTCTGAGCCCGGCGAATGCTGGCCGGCCCCCCCGGGCTCAGGGTGCGGCCGCCCTCAGCCGGATGCGGTTGGGCAGCGGCACCGAGCGGTGCAACACGTCCTCGCCCAGCCAGACCGCCGACGCGCGGGCGCGCTGGGCCACTGCCGTCAGCGGTATCTGCTGGTAGTCGTCGTTGAAGACTTCGAAGCTGTAATCGCCCCTGTAGCCCAGCGCCGCCAGCCGGGTCACCAGGTCGGCCACCTGCTCGCTGTGCACGCCCTCGCCCGGGAAGACGCGAAAGGTGCGCGCGGTGCTGATACGCTCTTCGACGGTGCGGATTTCCTGCCACATGAAATCGGCCAGCTGCACCAGAAAGATCCTGCGCGGGTCCAGCCGGTCCAGGTCGTCCAGCGCGGTCTTGCTGGCAAAGATGTGGAAGCTGTCCAGCCCCAGACCCAGGTTGGGCGCGTCGGCGCGGCAGACCACGTCCCAGGCCGTCGTGTACTCGCTGATGGTGCGGCCCCAGCTCAGGCCCTCGTAGGCCACCTTGATGCCCATGGGCACGGCCAGCATCGCCAGCTTGCGCAGGTCGCGGGCGATGGCGTCCAGGTCCTGGCTGGCATGCTGGCTGGTGGACGAGCAGCACAGCAGCAGCGGCGCACCCAGCGCATGCGCCATCCCCAGCATGGCCTTGGCGATGTCGACCTTGTAGGCGTGCAGATGGCCGCTCAGGCCCTCGAAATCGCGCAGCACCTGGAAGCCGGTGACGCGCAGGCCGCTGGCCCTGACCGCGCGCACTGCCGCGTCCACCCCGCCCTCGTGGCCGACGATGTCATTGGCCTTGAGCATCACCTGGCTGAAACCGGCCTCGCGCATGGCCTTGAGCTTGTTCTCCAGCGACCCCGCCAGCGAGATCGTGTCCATGCCGAAGTCGTCGAAGTTGCCCGAGCGCTGGGACATCATGCGCCCCGGTCATCGTGCACCAGCTCGAACATCACGCTGCCCAGCCAGGTCTTGGTCAGGGCGCCGCGATCCTCGGTGTGCAGGCCGGACGATTCGACGAACTCGACGCCCCGGGCGACCAGGGCCGCCACGGCGGCTGGCACATCGGGCGCGCCCAAGCCCAGGCGCTGCAGTGACTCCTCGCCCTGCACCTCGACGATGCCGGGCTCGGGCTCGATCAGCTGCAGGTAGAAGCTGCGGCAGGGGCTGCGCAGGATGCGGCCCTTGGGCAGGATGCCGAAGCGCTGGCTGTCGGGTAGCTCGTCGAAGCCGAACAGCTCGCGGTAGAACTCGGTCCAGTCCTCCAGCCGGTCGGTGCCGATGTACTGCACGATGCCGAACCAGTGCAGGCCGGCCAGCGCGGGGGGCTGTTTGTCCACCGTGGGGATGGGCACGAAATCGACATCCCAGATCGAGAACTCGCGGTAGCGGTCGACAAAATACAGGCGGCTGGCGCCCACGCCGTGGATCGCCGGGATGTTGAGCTCCATCACCGCCACCTGGGTCGGCACGGCCCAGGCGCCGCGGTCCAGCGCGCGCTGGTAGGCGGTGGCCGCGTCGCGCACCCGCAGCGCCACCGCAGTGATCACCGGGTTTTCGGCGGGCCGCTGATGGCTGGGCTGGCCGCTGACATGGGCGTTGATCACCACGTTCATGTCACCCTGGCGGTACAGCAGCACCTCGCGCGAGCGGTGCCGCGCCACCGGGCGAAAGCCCATCATCTCCAGCACCTGGCCCAGGGCCTGAGGCCGGCTGGTGGCAAATTCGATGAACTCGATGCCGTCCAGGCCCAGCGGGTTGGGCACATCGCCGATGGCTTCACGGTCAACCGGGGTCACGGGCATCAGGTCGTCCTTCGGGGTGATGGGGCGTGCCGGTTTCATCGGCCTGTGCGGCCGAGCGCGCGGCGACCATTTGCAGAAAGTGCCGGCGCACCCGGGCTGCGTCGGCCACCCGGCCGGTGAACAGTGCGAACGCGCCCACCGCCTGGCCCACGGCCATGCCGCCGCCGTCGGATACCGGGCAGCCCGCCGCGCGCGCGGCCTTGAGCAAGGCGGTTTCCATCGGAAAGTAGACGATCTCGGCCACCCACAGACCGGGCCGCAGCAGGCCGGCGTGCAACGGCATGCCAGGCAGCTTGGCCATGCCGGTGGGTGTGGCGTGGATAACGCCGGTGGCGGCGGGCACCACTTTGGCCGCGTCGGTGCCGGCACTCACCCGCCCGGCGCCATACAGCGCATTCAACTGGTCGGCCAGCAATCCGGCGCGGGCGCCGTCGGTGTCCACCAACATCAGGTGGCCGGTGCCCAGGCGCAACACCGCATGGGCAATGGCGGATCCGGCGCCGCCGCTGCCCAGCAACACCACCCGCGCCAGATCGGCCTGCGGCAAGGCCCGGGTGAAGCCCCAGGCCCAGCCCGAGCCGTCGGTGTTGTGGCCGATGGCCCAGCCGTCCTTGAACACCACGGTGTTGACCGCGCCCATCGCCCGGGCTTCGTCCGACAGATCGTCCAGCAGGGGGATCACTGCCTGCTTGCAGGGGTAGGTGATGTTCAGCCCGGCAAAACCCATGGTGCGGGCGGCCGCTATCAGTGCTGGCAGTTGCGCCGCACCGCCTGCCGACCGGTCCAGATCGATCAACTGGTAATGGGCGCGCAGGCCCTGGGCCCGGGCCTCTTCTTCCTGCATCGCCGGGGTCAGCGATTGGGCTATGCCCGAGCCGACCAGACCCAGCAGCAGGCGGCTGGGGGCGTGGCCCGGCCCCGCGGCTGTGCCGGCCAGGGTGCTGGCAGCGACAGGTGCGTTCATGGTGGCAATCCTTGGCGGGCTGGTCACCGCAGCGGCCGGCCGGGAGACTCGCTTACTTGCGCAGTTTGGCCAGCTCGGCGCTCAGCTCGGCCACGGTGGCGGGGATGGCCGCACCATGCTTGTCGATCACCGGCTTGAGCTTGTCGCGCAGCTTGGCCTGCTCGGCCGGCGAGAACTCGGTCACCTGCATGCCGGCCTTCTTCAGCGCGTCCAGCGTGGTGGTGGCGGCGTCGCGCGAGACCTGGCGCTGGAACTTGCTGGTCTCGGCGGCGGCGTCCTGCAGCACCTTCTGATCGGCCGGGCTCAGCGTGTCCCAGACCTTCTTGCTGAAGATGATGGACTGTGGGTTGTACTGGTGGTTGGTGATCGCCAGGTGCTTCTGCACCTCGGCAAACTTGTTGGCCAGGATCACGTTGAGCGGGTTCTCCTGGCCGTCGATGGCTTTCTGCTCCAGCGCTGCATACACCTCGGGGAAGGCCAGCGGCGTGGGGTTGGCGCCCACCGCCTTGACCCAGTCGACGTTGATCGCATTGGGGATCACGCGCAGCTTCAGGCCGGCCAGGTCCTCGACCGTGTTCACCGCCTTCTTGCTGTTGGTGATGTTGCGGAAGCCCAGCTCGGTGAAGCCCAGGCCGATGATGCCTTTCTCGGCCAGCCTGGCATGCATCTTCTGGCCGAAGGCGCCGTCCACCACCGCATCGGCCTCCTTGGCATTGGCGAACATGAAGGGGAAGTCGAAGACCTCGAAATCCTTGACCTGCGAGGCCAGGATGCCCGAGTTGAGCATCACCATCTCGATGGTGCCGCCCTGCAGCGCACTGACATTGGCGGCGTCACCGCCCAGCGTGCCGCCGGCAAAGACGTTGACCTTCAACTTGCCGGCCGACTTGGCCGCCACCAATTCGGCGAACTTGACGGCGCCCTGCTCCAGCGGGTGGCCCTTGGGGTTTTGCAGGGCGAACTTGAAGCTGCGCTCCTGCGCGGTAGCCAGGCCGCAGGCGGCCAGGGCGATGGACACGAGGGCGGATTTGATGAACAGGCGTTTCACGGTTTGTCTCCGTTGAGAGGAAAGGAAAGGGAATCCGGGCCGTGGGCCAGGATCAGTTGGCGAACCATTTCGCCGGACCGGTGACCAGGATCGGGAAAAACACCAGCAGGAACATCACGATCATTTGCGCCAGCATGAAGGGCAGCACGCCCTTGGTGACTTCGTCCATCTTCATCTTGCCCACGCCGGCCACCACATTGAGCACGGTGCCCACCGGCGGGGTGATCAGGCCGATGGCGTTGTTCATGATGAACAGCACGCCGAAGTAGACCGGGTCGATGCCGGCGGCCTTGACCACCGGCATCAGCACCGGGGTCATGATCAGGATGGTGGGGGTCATGTCCATCGCCGTGCCCACCGCGATCACCAGCATCATGATGGCGATCAGCAGCAGGGTCTGGTTGCCCATGAAGGGCTCCAGCAGCGTGATCATCTTGGCGGGGATGTCGGCCACCGTGATCAGCCAGGCCGAGACCATCGCCGCAGCCACCAGGAACATGATCACCGCGGTGGTCTTGGCGGCATTGAGAAACACGCCCTTCAGCTGGCGCCAGTGCAGCTCGCGGTAGACCAGGGTGGACACCAGCAAGGCATACACCGCAGCCACCACCGCCGCCTCGGTGGGGGTGAATACGCCGAACTTCAGGCCGACGAGCACGATCACCGGCAGCACCATGGCCCAGGTGGCGTCCTTCAGCGCGGCCAGGCGCTTGGCCATGCTGGCCTTGGGCGGCGGCGTGATGTTCTCCTTCTTGGCCACGATGAACCAGGCAATGGCGATGCTCAGGCCCATCAGCAAGCCGGGCACGATGCCGGCCAGGAAGAGCTTGCTGATCGACACATTGGCGGCCACGCCGAAGATCACGAAACCGATCGACGGCGGGATGACCGGCGCGATGATGCCGGCCGACGCGATCAGGCCGCCGGCGCGGCCCTTGTCGTGCCCGGCGGCCACCATCATCGGCAGCAGCAGCGCGGCCAGCGCCGCGGTGTCGGCCACCGCCGAGCCCGACAGCGCGGCCAGCATGCAGGCCGCCACGATGGCCACGAAACCCAGGCCGCCGCGCATATGCCCCACCAGGGTGAGCGCCAGGTTGACGATGCGCCGGCTCAAGCCGCCGACGTTCATGATCTCGCCGGCCAGCATGAAAAAGGGCACGGCCAGCAGGGGGAAGCTGTCGGCGCCGTTGACCACGTTCTGCGCCAGGATCTGGGCATCGAACAAATCCAGGTGCCACATCAGCGCCACGCCCGACAGCAGCAGCGCGTAGGCGATCGGCACGCCCAGGGCCATCACGGCCAGCAGCGACCCCAGAAAGATGAAGACCGTCATGGTGGGCGGCTCCGCCTACGTCTTGAAGGTGCCGCTGCGGTCGAGGTGCAGCGCCTTGACCTGGGCCAGGTCTTCGCTCTCCTGCACCATCACCAGCTCGTCGTCGCGGCGCTGGCCCGACACCGTGCGCCACAGCTCGCGCAGCAGCAGCACACCCGCGGACACCGCGAACACGATGCCCGCGCTGTAGAAGATCGCCACTGACAGGCCGGTGACCGGGGCCTCGACATCCCAGTTGATGCGGGCCTGCGCCAGGCTGCCGCTGAACAGCAGCCAGGTGGCGTAGATCATCAGGGTCTGGCCGATCGCCAGGCAAACCCGCTGGCCCTTGGGGCCCAGCTTGGACACCAGCATGTCGGTGCCCAGGTGGGCATGCTCCTTGACCGCGACGATGGCGCCCAGGAAGGTCATCCACACGAACAGCCAGCGGCTGAGCTCTTCGCTGACCGTGATGCCCGAGTTGGCGGCATAGCGCAGCACCACATTGCCGAACACCAGCAGCACCATCAGCGCCAGCAGCAGCACGATGACCCACTCCAGCAGGCGGCAGTAGCGGTCGATCCAGACGGTCATTCGGGGCTCCCGCGCAGGTCGGCGCCTGCGCAGCTCGAATAATGTACGAACTGGTTAGTTTTAAATATTCGGGAAAACCCGCCCCAAATGATTTGTGTGCCGTTCAACTGCCGTCAGACGAACCGCGACGCCATCAACAAACCCACCGATCCCATCTTCCCCATCAGCATGCATCCATGCATGCATGCTTCGCCCTGAGTAGCTCAAACTATGAGCTAGTGTCGATGAATGGTGGGCAACCCTCGGCTCAGACGAAATGTCCAGCAGTGAATTGGCAGCCCAAAAAGGGTATGTTCCCAAGCTGCGCTGCGCCATGATCTGAACGCGCCTTCAGGAGCCACCATGTCCACAGCGAATGACCTTAGGCCTTCCGATCTGAAGACGATTCTTCACTCGAAACGCGCCAATCTCTACTACCTGGAGCATTGCCGAGTGCTGGTCAAGGGCGGCCGGGTGGAGTACGTCACCGATGCCGGCAAGCAATCGCTGTACTGGAACATCCCTATCGCCAACACCACGTCGGTGCTGCTGGGCACCGGCACCTCCATCACCCAGGCCGCCGTGCGCGAGCTGGCCAAGGCCGGCGTGCTGCTGGGGTTTTGCGGCGGTGGCGGCACACCCCTATTTGCCGCCACCGACAACCCTCAAGACATCGTCTGGTTCCAGCCGCAAAGCGAATACCGGCCGGTCGACTACCTGCAGCACTGGGTGCGGTTCTGGTTTGACGACAGCCTGCGCCTGGCCGCCGCACGCTCGTTCCAACGCGCCCGGCTGGCGCGCATCCGCCAGCACTGGCTGCACAGCAAGAGCCTGAAGGACCAGCAGTTTCTGATCGACGCCGCCACGCTGGAGCCCGCGCTGGCCGATGCGCTGGCCGCCCTGGACCACGCCGCCGACCATACCCAGCTGCTGACCCAGGAGGCCCGGCTCACCAAGCAGCTTTACCGCCTGGCTGCGCAGGCCACCCGCTACGGTGACTTCACCCGCGCCAAGCGCGACGAAGCCACCGACACCGCCAACCAGTTCTTGAACCATGGCAACTATTTGGCCTATGGCCTGGGCGCCACGGCCACCTGGGTGCTGGGCCTGCCGCACGGCCTGGCGGTGCTGCACGGCAAGACCCGGCGCGGCGGCTTGGTGTTTGACGTGGCCGACCTGGTCAAGGACGCGGTGATCCTGCCGCAGGCTTTCTTGTCGGCCATGCGCGGTGACACCGAACAAGACTTCCGCCAGGCCTGCATAGACGCCCTGACACGCAGCGAGGCGCTGGACTTCATGATCGACACGCTCAAGGCCACGGCGCTGAGCATCGGCCAGCTTGCGGCCGCCCCGCCTGCACCTGCCGCCCCGCCCACCACCACACCGCAGGCCAACGCATGAACATCCTGTTGGTATCGCAGTGCGACAAGCGCGCCCTGACCGAAACCCGTCGCATCCTCGATCAGTTTGCCGAGCGCCGGGGCGACCGCACCTGGCAGACCCCCATCACCCAGGACGGCCTGGACACCCTGCGCCGCCTGCTGCGCGCCACGGCACGCAAAAACACGGCAGTGGCTTGCCACTGGATTCGCGGCGCCGACCGCAGCGAGCTGCTGTGGGTGGTGGGCGACCGCGGGCGCTTCAACGACCAGGGCGCCACGCCCACCAACACCACCCAGCGCAATGTGCTGCGCCAGCAGGATGAAAACGACTGGCACAGCGGTGACCTGATCCAGCGCCTGGCCGATCTTGCCGGCCTGCTGCACGACCTGGGCAAAGCCATCGCCGCCTTTCAAAGCCGGCTCAAGGGCCAGCTCAGTGGCGTCAACCTGATCCGGCATGAATGGGTGTCGCTGCGCCTGTTCGCCGCTTTCGTGGGCAGCGACGACGACGCCACCTGGCTGGCGCGCCTGGCCGGGCCCGAGGCAGGCGACCAGGCGCTTTGGCTGGGGCCTGGCAGGCTGCTGCGCGACGGGCTGGATGGCCCGTTTGCCTCGCCGTTCAAGGCCCTGGCCCAGGCGCCGCTGGCACAGGCCGTGGGCTGGCTGGTGCTCACCCACCACCGGCTGCCGCAACTGCCGGACCCGGCAACTTTCCAGGCCGAAGTGCTGACCGGCGTGCTCGCCAACAACCTGACGCCGGCCTGGAACGAGCGCGCCTTCAACCCCGCCCAGGCCGTTGAATTCAAGCCCTACTGGCAGTTTCCGCAGGGCTTGCCGGTGACTAACCGCGACTGGCAGCAGCGCGCTGCGCGGGTAGCCAAGGCCTTGACGGCCCGGCTGGCGCAGCAAGGCGGCGGCGCTGGCAACGTCAATCCCCTGGCCAACCCCTTCGTGATGCACTTGTCGCGCCTGTGCCTGATGCTGGCCGACCACCACTACTCGGGGCTGAACGACGCCGACAGCCCAGGGCGTGTGAAGCTGACCGCAAGCAATGCGCTGCTGTTGGCCAACACCAAGAACGGCAATCAGCCCAACCAGCCACTGGATGAACACTTGGTGGGCGTGGCCCAGCACGGGGCCGAGATCGCCCGCTTCCTGCCCGGCTTCGACCAGCACTTGCCGCGCCTGGGCAAGCACCGTCTGCTCAAACAGCGCGCGCAGCACGAGCGCTTCCGCTGGCAGGACAAAGCCGCTGACCTGGCGGCCGGGTTGCGTGACCGCTCGCAGCAGCACGGCGCCTTCATCGTCAACATGGCGTCCACCGGCTGCGGCAAGACCCTGGCCAACGCCCGCATGATGTATGCGCTGGCCGACCCGGTGCTGGGCATGCGCTGCGCCTTTGCGCTGGGCCTGCGCACGCTGACGCTGCAAACCGGCCGCGCCTTTCGCCAGCTTTTGCAGCTGGGTGACGACGACCTGGCCGTGCGCGTGGGCGGCTCCGCCAGCCGCGCCTTGTTTGAGCACTACGAGGCCCAGGCCGAGGCCAGCGGCTCGGCCTCCAGCCAGGCGCTGCTGGACGAAGACAGCCATGTGCTGTACGAAGGCCAGCAGGATCAGCACCCCGTGCTGCGCAGGGCGGTGGCCGACCCACAGGTGCGCGCACTGCTCACGGCCCCTCTGCTGGTGTGCACCATCGACCACCTGACCCCCGCCACTGAAAGCCAGCGCGGCGGCCGCCAGATTGCGCCGATGCTGCGCCTGCTCAGCGGTGACCTGGTGCTGGACGAGCCCGATGATTTCGATTTGGCCGACCTGCCCGCGCTGACCCGCCTGGTGCACTGGGCCGGCCTGCTGGGCGCACGGGTGCTGCTGTCATCGGCCACGCTGCCGCCCGCGTTGGTGCAGGGCTTGTTCGAGGCCTACCGCAATGGCCGCCAGCACTTCCAGCGCAACCGGGGGGCGCGGCCGGGTGCCGCCGACGCCCCGCCGCCCATCTGCTGCGCCTGGGTGGATGAATTCCGGCAGGCCCAGGCCGACTGCAGCAGCGCCGAAGCCTTTGAGCAAAGCCATGCCGCCTTCGCCGCCCAGCGTTGCACAGCCCTGGCCCGGCTGGCGGCCGATGAACCCCGCCGCCGTGCGGTGCTGATCTCGCTGCCGCGCCCGCCCAAAGCACCTCGGGACTGGGCCGAGGCCGCGCAAGACTTTGCACCGCTGGCGCGCCAGGCCGCCATTGAGCTGCACCTACAGCACCACAGCATCGACCCATCCAGCGGCAAGCGTGTCAGCTTCGGCCTGGTGCGCATGGCCAATATCGAGCCCCTGGTCGAGACCGCGCTGGCCCTGTACCGGCTGGGCGTGCCGGCCGGCCTGCGCATCCACTTGTGCGTCTATCACTCGCAGTTTCCGCTGCTGATCCGCTCGGCCATCGAGCGCCAGCTGGACGACAGCCTGCAGCGCCACCAGCCCGATTCGGTGTTTGCCCTGCCCGACATCCGAGCCAGGCTGGATACCAGCACCGAGCCCGACCAGCTCTTCATCGTGCTGGCCTCGGCGGTGGCCGAGGTTGGCCGCGACCACGACTACGACTGGGCGGTGGTTGAGCCCTCGTCCATGCGCTCGCTGATCCAACTGGCCGGCCGGGTGCGCCGCCACCGGCCCGGCGCGGTCAGCACGCCGAATGTGCGGGTGTTTGCCAGCAACCTGCGGCACTGGCGGCAGCCGGCCCAAGCCGCCTTCCGCTGGCCGGGTTTTGAAGACAACGACACCTACCGCCTGCAAAGCCACGACCTGAACCAGCTGTTGGCAGCCGCCGACTACGCCGTGCTCGACGCCCGCCCGCGCATCGTCTCGCGCCTGCCCGCCGATCTGCGGCCGCAGCAGCACTGGGTAGACCTGGAACACAGCCGCATGCGCCAGACCATGCTGGCACTGGACCAGGCGCCCGCTGCGGCGGCCGGCGGTGGCGGCCGGGTGCGCAGATCAGATCAAGGGCCGGCCAGGCCCGTCTTCAATGCCAGCACCTGGTGGCGCGCGCCGCCTGCGGATGCCTTGCTCACCGCCGTGATCCCGCAAAAGCAGCGCTTCCGCGACAGCCGGCCTGATCTGGACCTGGTGCTGCTGCCCGATGAAGACGGCGAGCAGGCGCTGCTGCACCGGGTGAAGGACTATCGCGATTGGCGGCCCGGCCAATCACCCTATATCGAAGTGCAGCGTGCGGAACACAGGCCGTTGGACGATGCACTGGTGCAAGGCGAACGCATCCAGCCCTGGGGCGTTACCGACTACCTGCAAGCCCTGCGCGCGCTGGCCGACGAGTTGGGCCAGCCGCTGATGGAAACCGCCCGCCGCTTCGGTACCGTCAGCGTGCCGGCACCGCAAGACGGAACACCCACCGGTTGGCGCTCGCATCCGGCGCTAGGATTCGTGAAAAGGAGGTGACACCCAGGCCCATTCATCAAACCAATGCCATCCACTGTTTCAACTCATCAGGGAGTCTCGAACCATGTCCCCAACCGATCCAGAGCGATCAAGCGCCATTCGAGCGTTGATCGACGATCAGCTAAAACGCCGACTCGACGAGAAGCTTTCCAAGATCAAAGGCACCGACAAAGCCAAGGACGATCAACGTGCGCAAGCTGCGAGCAGATTCGACCGTCAATCAATGCTTGCGGGAGCCGCACAAGTCGCCAAACAGATTCAACTCGCCACTCACATCGTCAAGGCCATCCACCCCTACCCAAAGGTAAGCAAGGCAACAAACCTCAACGTCGATCCATACAGCCTGTCTCGTCTGAATGAGGTGGGGTCGCACCTGCTGGGCGACAACTTTGAGGTGGACGCAACAGGGAATGGCGCGCACAACACCAAGGTCTTCGATGCCTATGCCTTGCTGCGAACCACCTTCAACGGCACCTCGCTGCTCAATTTGCTGCGACAAGGCGACGAAGATGCGCTTACCGCGATAAGCAAGACTCCTGAAGAGGCGGCGTCCTGGGCACACAAGTTCTCAACATTGGACGGACAGAGATCCGAGAAAACTGCGTCGAGCACGCTTGCCAAGCAGGTCTACTGGCTAACCGGCAGCGACCCCCACGACCGAGATCAATTTCACCTGCTGGCCCCGCTCTACCCTGCGTCGTTGGTCCATCGCGTCCACCAGCTAATGTGGGACGACCGCTTCAGCGATGAGGCCAAGGCTGCCCGCACCGCGCGCAAGGCGGGCGACCACCACGACCGGCCGGTGCGGGAATACAGCAACCTGGCAA
>JAYUQJ010000229.1:0-11530 GCA_043756825.1 Betaproteobacteria bacterium
GGTTTACTCGCCCAGGTAGGCTGCGCGCACCCTGGGGTCGGCCAGCAGGGCCTTGGCGTCGCCGCTCATCGTCACCAGGCCCGATTCCATCACATAGCCCCGGTCGGCCAGGCCCAGCGCACGGCTGGCGTTCTGCTCGACCAGCAGTACCGTGGTGCCGCGGCTGTGGATGTCCGCCACCACCTCGAAGATCTTGTCCACCATGATCGGCGACAAGCCCATCGACGGCTCGTCCAGCAACAACACCTTGGGCCGGGCCATCAGCGCGCGGCCCATCGCCAGCATCTGCTGCTCGCCACCGCTCATGGTGCCGGCCAGCTGCAGCGCGCGCTCCTTCAGGCGCGGGAAGATCGCGAACACCTTGTCGATGTCGGCCTGCACCTCGGCGTCGTCGCGCACATAGGCGCCCATCAGCAAGTTTTCGGTGATGGTCATGCGGCTGAACACGCCGCGGCCCTCGGGCACCATCACCAGGCCCTGCTTGACCAGGTCCCAGGCGCCCTGGCCCTTGATGCTCTGACCCATGAAGCGGATCTCGCCATCGGCCACCGGCTGGGTGCCGGTGATGGCCTTGAGGGTGGTGGTCTTGCCAGCGCCGTTGGCGCCGATCAGCGAGACCAGCTCGCCGCGCCGCACCTGGAAATCGGCACCCTTGACGGCCTGGATGCCACCATAGGCCACCTTGAGGCCGCTCACTTCGAGCAATATGTCGTTTTGGTCTGCCATGCTGGTCTCCGCCGCTTTCAATGTGCCTTGTGGCCGGCGCCGAGGTAGGCCTCGATCACCTTCTCGTTGCGCTGCACGTCATAGGGGGTGCCCTCGGCGATTTGCTTGCCGTAGTCCAGCACCGTCACGCGGTCGCACAGGCCCATCACCAGCTTGACATCGTGCTCGATCAGCAGGATGGTGCTGCCGTCCTTGCGGATGCGGTCGATCAGGGTGCGCAGCACCACTTTCTCGGTGGCGTTCATGCCGGCCGCGGGCTCGTCCAGCGCAATCAGCTTGGGGTCGGTGGCCAGGGCGCGGGCGATCTCCAGCCGGCGCTGGTCACCGTAGCTCAGGGTGCGCGCCTTGTAGTCGGCAAAATGGCCGATGCCCACATAGTCCAGCAACTCCCGGGCACGCCGGGCGATGGCGGCCTCCTCGGCCTTGAAGCTGGGGGTGCGAAAGATTGCCCCCAGCAGGCCCGACTTGCTGCGCACATGGCGGCCGACCATCACGTTCTCCAGCGCTGTCATCTCGGCAAACAGGCGGATGTTCTGGAAGGTGCGGGCGATGCCGGCCTTGGCCACCTCGTGCACTGCGGTGGGCTTGTAGGTCTGGCCGCCAAGCAGAAAACTGCCGGCGTCGGGCGTGTACAAGCCGGTGATGACATTGAAAAAAGTGGTCTTGCCCGCGCCATTCGGGCCGATCAGCCCATAGACCTGGCCGGCCTGGATGGTGATGCCCACGTCGGACAGGGCCTGCAGTCCGCCGAAGCGCTTGGACACGCCACCCACCTGCAGAACGGTATCGCTCATGGTGTGGTGCTCCGTTCAGCGCGGGTTGGGGCTGGGCACCGGCGACGGCGCGGCCTTGCCATGCTCGGGCGATGGCCACAGGCCGCGCGGGCGGGTCAGCATGATCGCGATCATGGCCAGCGCGATCATCAACTGGCGCAGGATGGCGGCGTCGATGCGGCCGTCGGTCAGGCGCTGCAGGTCCAGTTCGCCAGCCACCCAGCGCAGCGCCTCGGGCAAGGCCGCCAGCAGCACCGCACCCAGCACCACGCCGGGGATGTGGCCGATGCCGCCCAGCACCACCATGGCCACGATCATCACGCTCTCCTGCAGCGAGAAGGACTCGGGCGAGACAAAGCCCTGGAAGGTGGCGAACATCACCCCCGACACCCCGCCGAAGGTGGCGCCCATGCCGAAGGCCAGCAGCTTCAAGTTGCGGGTGTTGATGCCCATGGCCTTGGCGGCGATCTCGTCCTCGCGGATCGCCATCCAGGCGCGGCCGATGCGGCTTTGCTCGAGCCGGTAGCAGATCACCACGCTGATCACCACCAGCGCCAGGAACAGGTAGTAGTACTTGGTGACCGAGCTGATCGGCATGCCGAACAGCTCACCGCTCTTGCCCAGGTCGATGCCGAAGAACTTGATGCTGTCGATCTGGGCCAGGCCCTTGGGGCCATTGGTGATGTTGATCGGCCGGTCGAGGTTGTTCATGAACACCCGCACGATCTCGCCAAAGCCCAGGGTGACGATGGCCAGGTAGTCGCCGCGCAACTTGAGCGTGGGCGCGCCCAGCAGCATGCCGGCCAGGCCGGCCAGCGCCGCACCCAGCGGAATCACCGCCCAGAAGGGCAGGTGCAGGCCCTGCGGGAATATGGCGCGCACGGCGGCAAAGTTGTCGCTCAGGTGGGGCGACGCCAGCAGGCCGAACATATAGGCACCCACCGCATAAAAGGCCACATAGCCCAGATCGAGCAGGCCGGCATAGCCCACCACGATGTTCAGGCCCAGCGCCAGCAAGACATACAGCAGTGCGAAATCCAGCATGCGCACCCAGAAGTTGCCCACCTGCTGGGCCAGCAGCGGCAACACCAGCAGCAGCGCCGCAGCAATCAGGAAAACGACCAGTTTGTTTTTCATGATGTGTGTCCCGGCTAGCTCAGGCTCGATCCGCCACGCGCTCGCCCAGCAGGCCCTGGGGCCGCACCGTGAGCACCAGGATCAGCACCATGAAGGCAAAGATGTCGCTGTACTGGCTGCCCAGCACGCCGCCCGTGAGGGCGCCGATATAGCCCGAGCCCAGGGCCTCGATGATGCCCAGCAGCACGCCGCCCACCACCGCGCCGGCAAGATTGCCGATGCCGCCAAACACCGCCGCGGTGAATGCCTTCAAGCCCGGCAAGAAGCCCATGGTGTGCTGCACCGTGCCGTAGTTGGCGGCGTACATCACGCCAGCCAGCGCGGCCAGCGCGGCGCCGATGATGAAGGTGGCCGAGATCACATGGTCGGGTCGCACGCCCATCAGCGCGGCCACCCGCGGGTTCTCGGCGGTGGCCCGCATGGCGCGGCCCAGCTTGGTGCGGTTGACCAGGTACATCAGCGCCACCAGCACCACCGCCGTGGTCACCAGGATCAGGATCTGGGTGAGGTTGATCACCGCCCCGCCGATGAAGATGGGCTCCGAAGGCAGCAGATTGGGATAAGGCTTGGTACTGGGCTGCCAGATGATCATCGCCAGCGTCTGCAACAGCAGGCTCATGCCCATGGCGGTGATCAAGGGGGCCAACCGGGGCGCGCTGCGCAGCGGCCGGTAGGCAATCTTCTCGATCGCGTAATTCAGCGCCGAACAAACGACGATGGCCGCGATCAATGCGATCAGCAGCATCAGCCAGCCCGGCAAGGCATAGGTGGCCAGGGCGCGCAACACCGTCCAACTGGTCAGCGCGCCCACCATCAAGACCTCGCCGTGGGCGAAGTTGATGAGGTTGATGATCCCGTAGACCATCGTGTAGCCCAGTGCAACGAGCGCATACATGCTGCCCAGCACCAGACCGTTGATGATCTGCTGCAACAAGATATCCATGGCGGGGTTGTCTCCAGTCCTTGGTCCGGCAGGGCGCAACCCGGCGGGCAGCGCCCGAAATCGGCCGGGCCTTTATCGTCATAAGCAAGAGACCGACCCATGCGTGCATGGTGGGGCTGCTTGGCTGGGCGGGATTGTAGGCAGCGACACCAGTGTGGAAAAGGCGGGGATTCCCATTGCCAGGCCGGACAATCTTCGGAAGATGAAGCTGAAACAAGCAGCCGATCCGGTCTTCCGGGAGACCCCTGATCAGTTTTGCCCGGCCTCGTCATCCAGCTTCCGCAAGAAGGCCAGCTTTTCGCCCAGTTTGGCCTCCAGGCCGCGCGGCACGGGCTGGTACCAGGCCGGCCGGCCCAGGCCGTCGGGCAGGTAGGTCTGGCCGGCGGCATAGGCATGCGCTTCATCATGGGCGTAGCGGTAGTCGTGGCCATAGCCCAGTTCCTTCATCAGCCGAGTGGGCGCATTGCGCAGGTGCACCGGCACCTCGCGGCTGCCGTCCTGCTTGACGAAGGCCCGCGCCTGGTTGAAGGCCTGGTAGCCGGCATTGCTCTTGGCCGCCATGGCCAGGTAGATCACGGCCTGGCCCAGAGCCAGTTCGCCCTCCGGGCTGCCCAGGCGCTCAAAGGTGAGCGCGGCGTCGTTGGCGATCTGCATCGCGCGCGGATCGGCCAGACCGATGTCCTCCCAGGCCATGCGCACGATGCGACGCGCCAGGTAGCGCGGATCGGCGCCGCCATCGAGCATGCGGCACAGCCAGTACAGCGCGCCGTCGGGGCTTGAGCCGCGCACCGATTTGTGCAGCGCTGAAATCTGGTCGTAGAAGTGATCGCCACCCTTGTCGTAGCGGCGCAGCAAGGCGCCCAAGGCCTGCTCCAGCCGGGCCTCGTCGATCTGCGCCGGTGCGGCCGCACCGCCGTCCTGCAAGCCCTCGACCAGGTTCTGGTAAGCATTGAGCAAGCGGCGCGCATCGCCGTCGGCATGGCCGATCAGGCGCTGGCGCGCGCCGTCGGTGAGCGGCGGCGCGGCCAGGGCCTGGCGCGCGCGCTCGATCAGCAGGCCCAGATCGTCATCGTCCAGGACCTGCAGCACATGCACCGTCGACCGGCTGAGCAGCGCCGAGTTCACCTCGAAACTGGGGTTCTCGGTGGTGGCCCCGATGAAGGTGAACAGGCCCGATTCGACATGCGGCAGAAAGGCATCCTGCTGCCCCTTGTTAAAGCGGTGCACCTCGTCCACGAAGACCACCGTGGCCAGCCCCTGACCGCGCCAGGCCTTGGCCTGCTCTACCGCGTCCCGGATGTCCTTGACCCCCGCCAGCACAGCCGACAACACGACAAACCGGGCCTGCACCACGCCGGCCACCAGGCGCGCCAAGGTGGTCTTGCCGACGCCGGGCGGGCCCCACAGGATCATCGAATGAAGGCGCCCCGACTCGAAGGCCACGCGCAGCGGCTTGCCCGGGCCCAGCAGATGGCGCTGGCCTATGACCTCGTCGAGGTGGCGCGGCCGCAGGCGCTCGGCCAGGGGTGCATCGCTACCGGCCTCGACGGTGGGGCCCACCGGATCTGCGCGGCCCGGCAAAGCGTCCGGCCGCGGCGCGGGCGGGCCGTCGAAGATCGAATCCTGATGCTGCATGGACCGGATTGTGGCGACCGGCCAGCTCGGTGCCTTATTGCGCGATCACGTCGGCGCCCTTGGGCGGCACGAAGCGGAAACGGTCGTCGGCGACCGGCACATTGGCCAGCAGGTCGGTGAACTGCAGCAGCGACCGCTGGCCAAAGGCGTCCAGGATCTCGAGCGCGGCCAGGCTCTTGCCGCGAAAGCCGATGCGCAGCGAGCGGATCGACCCCTCCTTGTCGCGCGGCATGGCCAGCACCCAGGCCAGGCCATCCTGGTCAGGCGCGGCGCTGAGCTCGAAATCCTTGTCGGGCGCACCGCCGGCCAGCAACGACGCCGGTGTGGCGGCCAGCGCCTGCGACAGGGTGCGCACCGTGACCTGGTTCAGATCGGCATCGAAGAGCCAGACCTTGCGTCCGTCGGCCACGATCAATTGCTCGAAGGGCTTGAGGTAGGCAAAGCGGAAACGGTCGGGCCGCGCAAACTCGAAACTGCCGGACGAGGTCTTGCGCCGGGCGCCGTCAGGCGAGGTCACGGTCTGGGTAAAGCCGGCTCGGCCCGATTTGACGCTGCTGGCAAATTCACGCAGGGTGTCCACCGCGTCGGCCCGCGCCAACGGGGCTGCGCACAGCAAAAGCCCGACACCGATCGCCCGCCAGCGGGCGCGGCGGGCGCGACCGGGGCCGCCCGTCATCAAGCGGCCCGCCCGGGGTTGGAACAGACAGGTTTCATTCATCACGCTTGGGTACCAGCAGGTCGCGGTTGCCGTTGGACGACAGGGCCGAGACCAGGCCAGATTTCTCCATTTGCTCGAGCAGCCGCGCTGCCCGGTTGTAGCCAATGCGCAGGTGACGCTGCACCAGCGAGATCGAAGCCTTCTTGTTCTGCAACACGATGGCCACCGCCTGGTCGTACATCGGGTCGGCTTCGCCATCGCCGTTGCCCGCACCGCCGCCCGGGCCGCCGCTGGCATCGCCGTCACCGTCCAGCGTGCCGCCCTCGAGGATGCCCTCGATGTAGTTGGGCTCACCCTGGCTCTTGAGGTATTCCACCACCCGGTGCACCTCGTCATCCGACACGAAGGCGCCGTGCACCCGCACCGGTACACCGCCGCCAGGGGTGAGGTAGAGCATGTCGCCCTGGCCCAGCAGGGCCTCGGCGCCCATCTGGTCGAGGATGGTGCGGCTGTCGATCTTGCTGCTGACCTGGAAGCTCAGGCGGGTCGGGATGTTGGCCTTGATCAGGCCGGTGATCACGTCCACGCTGGGCCGCTGGGTGGCCAGGATCAGGTGGATGCCTGCGGCCCGCGCCTTCTGCGCCAGTCGGGCGATCAGCTCCTCGATCTTCTTGCCGATGACCATCATCAGGTCGGCCAGTTCGTCGATCACGATCACCACGAAGGGCAGGCGGTCCAAGGGTTCGGGCTCTTCGGGTGTCAGGCTGAAGGGGTTGGGAATCAGCTCGCCGCGCGCCTTGGCATCGTCGATCTTCTTGTTGTAGCCGGCCAGGTTGCGCACGCCCAGCTTGCTCATCAGCTTGTAGCGGCGCTCCATCTCGCCCACGCACCAGTTCAGCGCATTGGCGGCCTGCTTCATGTCGGTGACCACCGGGCACAGCAGGTGGGGGATGCCCTCGTAGACGCTCATCTCCAGCATCTTGGGGTCGATCAGGATCAACCGCACATCGCGCGCCTCGGCCTTGTACAGCAGGCTCAGGATCATCGCGTTGATGCCCACCGACTTGCCCGAGCCGGTGGTACCGGCGACCAGGCAGTGCGGCATCTTGGCCAAATCGGCCACCATCGGCGCGCCGACGATGTCCTTGCCCAGGCCCATGGTCAACTGCGACGCTGCGTCGTGGTAGACCTGCGAGCCCAGGATCTCGGCCAGCCGGATCATCTGCCGCTTGGCATTGGGCAACTCGAGGGCCATGGTGGTCTTGCCGGGGATGATCTCGACCACCCGGATGCTGACCAGCGACAGCGAGCGCGCCAGGTCCTTGGCCAGGTTGACCACCTGCGCGCCCTTGACGCCGGTCGCCGGCTCGATCTCGTAACGGGTGATCACCGGGCCGGGCGAGGCGGCTACCACCCGCACCTCCACGCCGAAATCCCGCAGCTTCTTCTCGATCATGCGCGAGGTCATCTCCACCGACTCGGGTGTGACCGAATGCACCTGGTAGGTGGCCGCAGCGTCCAGCAGGTCGACCTGGGGCAGCCTGGTGTCGCGCAGCTCGTTGAACAGCGGCTGCTGGCGCTCCTTGGCCACCCGGGTGCTCTTGGGCACATCCACCCTGGGCGGGTCGATGACGATGGGCAGATGGTCCTCGGCCTCGGCCCGTTCCACCTCCACCACCCGTTCGCGCTCGCGCGTCAGCACCTCGGCGATGCGCAGGTCCTCCTTGACCTCGCGCGCCACCGCCTGGCGCTGCCACAGGCCCTCGATCAGTCCGCCCAGCCGATCGGCCACCCGCCCCCAGGAAAAACGGAAGGCCAATGACAGGCCGAAGACCCAGGTGACGATCCACAGCACGCCCGAGCCGGCAAAACCGAGCCAGCGCATCGACAGGTTGCCGGCCACTGCGCCCAGCACGCCGCCCGACTGGCCGCCTGGCAAGTGTTCATCAAGCCGGTAGAGGCGGGTCCACTCGAGACTGCAGCTGGCGGTCAGCAACAAAGCCAGGCCGACCCAGAACCACAGCCCGGCCAGTACCGGTGCGTCGGCCGGGCCTGGCCCGCGCAGCCACAAGGCCAGGTTGGCCAGCCAGCAACGCAGACCCACCAGCATCAGCACCCAGACCGAATAACCCAGCAGGAACAGGGCCAGGTCCGAGGCCCAGGCGCCCAGCAACCCGGCCCGGTTGACCAGCGCCGCGCCGTGGCCGGATGTGGAAAAACCCGGATCGGCGGGCGCGTGCGTCAGCAGCGCCAGCGCCATCAGCAACCAGGCCAGGCCGCCGACCAGCAACAGGCCCTGCACCTGCCAGCGCGGCGTGGGGCCCGACGACGCGCGGCGCGCGCCGTCAGGCGAGCCCGCGCCCTCGGCCCCGAGCGATCCGAGCGGAAATGTCATGGCCGGGATTGTGGCCCATCCCCAGGCCGGGCCAGGCCGAGCGGGCGGGCCCGCCGAGGCGCGCCCTATTCAGGTTGGGCGACGCGTTCCTTGATCACCACCGAACCGTTTTCCTGGGTCTCGATCACGCCGCGCTCCTCCAGGTCTTTCATGACCCGGCTGACCATCTCGCGCGAGGCCCCCACCACCTTGGCCATGTCCTGCCGCGACACCTTGCTGCGGATCGTCTTGACGCCGTTAACGTCCTCGGACATCTCCAGCAGCGTGCGCGCAACCCGCCCATAGACGTCCAGCAGGGCCAGCGATTCAATTTGCCGGTCGGCATGGCGCAGGCGCCGCACCAGGCCGCGCAGGATGGAATACGACAGCGTCGAATGCTCGGGCAGGCAGCGCTGGAAATCCGCCCGGCCCAGGATCAGCATGTCGGTCTGGATTTCGCAGCGCACCGTGGCCGAATGCGCCTCGTTGTCGATCAGGCTCATCTCGCCCACGTAGTCGCCCGACTCCAGCACCGCCAGGATCACCTCGCGGCCGCGGGTGTCGGACGTCAACACCCGGGCCCGGCCGTTGAGCAGGATGAACAGCGCATTGCTCTTGCGGCCTTGCTCCACCACCAGTTCGCCGCGGCGGAACCGGCGCTTGACCACGCTGTCGGCAATAGCCTGGGCCTGGTCATTGGTGAGCATGGAAAACAGCGGGACGCGCCGGATGAGGTCTAGATTGGTCAGCATGGACATGGTTTTTTCCCTTCCGGCGCTAGTGTGTGCCCGCAGCGGCTTGGCCAAGCACGGGAGTTGACACAGCAAACCCGCGCAATTTGTTGCACGATTCTTATTGTGCCGATAGAAGCGCTTGACATTGGCGTTTCATCCCCTCATGTGACAATTCCTGAAAACTCAACGGCATGCCAGATGGATGCCGCCCTACCCCAGAGCCCCCCTCGCCATGAGCACCCCCAACCTGCATGCCCAGGTCCTGATCCTCGGCTCCGGCCCGGCCGGCTATTCGGCTGCCGTCTACGCTGCGCGCGCCAACCTCAAACCCCTGCTGATCACCGGCCTGGCCCAGGGCGGCCAGTTGATGACCACCACCGATGTGGACAACTGGCCGGCTGACGTGATGGGCGTGCAAGGCCCCGAACTGATGGAGCGCTTCCAGAAGCATGCCGAGCGCTTCCATACCCAGATCGTGTTCGACCACATCCACACGGTGGATTTCTCCAAGCGGCCGTTCACCTTGACCGGCGACAGCGGCAGCTATACCTGCGACGCCTTGATCATCGCCACCGGCGCCAGTGCCAAATACCTGGGCCTGCCGTCCGAAGGGGCCTTCATGGGCCGCGGGGTCAGCGGTTGCGCCACCTGCGACGGCTTTTTCTACAAAGGCGACACGGTGGCAGTGGTGGGGGGCGGCAACACAGCGGTCGAAGAAGCGCTCTACCTGTCCAACATCGCCAGCACCGTGCATCTGGTGCATCGCCGCGACAAATTTCGTGCCGAGCCCATCCTGGTCGACAAGCTGAACGAGAAAGTAGCGGCCGGCAAGATCGTGCTGCACACCTTCAACACCCTCGACGAGGTGCTGGGCGACGCCAGCGGCGTCACCGGTGTGCGCTTGCGTCACGTGGCCACCGGCGCCACCGAAGAGCTGCCGCTCAAGGGCTGCTTCATCGCGATCGGCCACCAGCCCAATACCGACATCTTCAAGGGGCAGCTAGAGATGAAGGACGGCTACATCGTCACCCGCTCGGGCCTGGCCGGCATGGCCACCATGACCAGCGTGCCCGGCGTGTTTGCTGCAGGCGATGTGCAGGACCATGTCTACCGCCAGGCCATCACCTCGGCCGGCACCGGCTGCATGGCAGCGCTGGACGCGCAGCGCTTTTTGGAGCAGTAGGCGCCGGGTTCTCGGGCTGGATTTTCTGGCTATAATCATGGTCTTTGCCCGTGGCGAACCCAGGCCCAGCCCTCACCGGCTTTGAAGCCAGGCCAGCCCGGACAATGATAAAAAGCCTGCGGTGTCATCGCGAGCCCGGGCGACAAGGGCAGTCAACAGGCGGCTTGTCCAGGCCCTCACCGGGTCAGGCCATGAATCTCCCTGCGCTGGCTGCCGTGCCTGCAACAGTCAAGTCATTCGGAGAAGCGTCATGGCACGCGTCTGTCAAGTCACGGGCAAGGGCCCGATGGTGGGAAACAATGTTTCCCATGCCAACAACAAGACCAAGCGCCGCTGGCTGCCGAATCTGCATTACCGCCGGTTCTGGGTCGAGAGCGAGAACCGCTGGGTGCGCCTGCGCATCAGCAATGCGGCACTGCGCCTGATCGACAAGGTCGGCATCGACCAGATCGTGGCCGATCTGCGCGCCAAGCACGCGCTCTGATCAGCGCCCTGACCCTCTACACAGGAGCACACCATGGCATCCAAAGGCGGACGTGAAAAGATCAAGCTGGAATCCACTGCGGGTACCGGCTTCTTCTACACCACCAACAAGAACAAGAAGACCACGCCCCAGAAGCTCGAATTCATGAAATTCGACCCCAAGGCGCGCAAGCATGTGCTGTTCAAGGAAATCAAGCTGAAGTGATCGGCTGATACCTCGGCACCCATGAAAGCCCGCTTCGGCGGGCTTTTTGCTGTCTGGTCGCAGCGCAGATCGCCCCGGGCACCAGCGCCGCTGCGGCTGCAGGCGGCCAAAAAAAAGGGCCCCGAAGGGCCCGTCGGCATGGCGCAACAGCCGTCAGGCGTGGGCCGCGCGCAGCTTCAGCGAGAACTGCTCCAGCGCGACGATGCCGCTGCTCTCGGCCTTCTTGCACCAGGCCTGCAGGTCGACCACTAGTTGCTCGGCCGACACATTGGTGCGGGTCCACAGTTGGCGCAACTCTTCACGCATGGTCACCAGCTTGGCCAGCTTGGGGCTGTCGTTCATCGCGCTGGCCAGTTGCGGCATCACGTCGGTGGGAATACGGTCAGCGTCGCGGTGCAGCCAGCGTTTGGCGGTCTGCAACGCGGCGACGGTGGCGCTCTTGGCGCCCTGCTGTTTCACCCGGTCCAGCTCGGCGACCACTGCGGCACGCAATTCCAGCGCGTACTTGGCCATCACCTCGTAGCGGTTGGCGATGATCGCCTCCAGCGTCTTGGCATCGGCCTGCGGCTTGATTGCGCCCAGCTTGAGCTGCGGCGCGGTCTTGCGCACTTTGGCCCAGCCGATCATCTCCATCGCGCGGATGTAGCCCCAGCCGATGTCGAACTCGAATGGCTTGACC
>JAYUQJ010000230.1:0-4046 GCA_043756825.1 Betaproteobacteria bacterium
ACTGGCCCGCGGCAAGAGCGGCCGGGTAGTGGGCCACCTGATGGGCCTGATCACCCTGATGAAGGGCCAGCCCCTGGCCTACAACAAGGACAACCAGGACGACAAGGAGCCGCTGTTCGACACCGTCGACACCCTGGCCGGCACCTTGCGCATCCTGGCCGAGATGGTGGTCGGCATCCGGGTCAAGCCGGCCGCGATGGAGGCCGCTGCACGTCGCGGTTATGCCACGGCCACCGACCTGGCCGACTACCTGGTCAAGAAGGGCCTGCCTTTCCGCGACGCGCACGAGGTGGTGGCGCATGCCGTCAAGCTCGGCCTGCAGCGCGGCCTGGACCTGGCCGAGCTGTCGCTCGACGAGCTCAAGGCCCTGCATCCCTTGATCGCCGATGACGCACCCCAGGTGCTGACCCTGCAAGGCTCGCTGCAGGCCCGCAATGTGCGCGGCGGCACAGCGCCGACCCAGGTGCTGGCCCAGGTGGCCCGGCACCGCGCCCGCCTGGCTTGAAGCACCGCCCTTGAACGCCGGGCCCCGGGCCTGGCATGGGTTGCGGCGCAGCCCTACCGCGCAGCGGTTTGCGCCGGACAGCGCGACCTACTCCCCTGGATTTACCCCGCTTTTCGCGGCCTTGCCTGCGGCACCACCGTGGAACCATGGCAGCACTCACCACTGGGGGAATCTTGGGTGTTCGGCTTCACACACGGATCGTTGTTGCCAGGCTGGATCGGCTGCGTACCGCAAGGCGATCGCTTGTGTCTGGCCCTGGTGCAGCCGCAGGCCGGCGGTCGCCCTGCCGTGCGGTGGATCGCCCAAGAACCCTGGCAGCAACCTACCCCCACGCTGCAGCGGCTGCGCAGCAGCCGCGCGCTGCACCGGCACCGCTGCGTGGCCCTGCTGCAGCGGGCCCAGTACCAATGCGTGGCGATGGACGCCCCGGCCGACGTTCCGCGCGCCGAGTGGGGCCAGGCAGTGCGCTGGCAACTCAAGGACATGGTCGACTTTGCGGTCGACAGCGCCGCCCTGGACGTGCTGGCGGTGCCGGCGGGTACCAGCTACCGGGCCCAGCAACAGTTGATCGCGGTGGCGGCGTCTGCCGCCCAGGTGGCGCCCCTGGTGGCCCAGGCCAGCGACGCCGGCACCCCCTGGCAGGCCATCGACATTGCCGAGACCGCGCTGCGCAACCTCAGCGCCCTGCTCGAACCCGCTGACCGGGCCCAGGCCGTGCTGCACTGCCAGAGCAGCCACGCCACGCTGGTGGTCACTTACCAGGGCGAATTGCTGTCGACCCGCACCCTGGACCTGGCGCTGCTGGACGACGATGCCAACGACGCCGCCCAGCGCGCACAGGCTTTCGAGCAGGCCGGGCTGGAACTGCAGCGCACCCTGGACGGCATCGAACGCAGCTTTGGCCAGGTCACGCTGGCGCGCCTGCTGATCACCCCCATGCCCGGTGCCCAGGCGCTGTGCGACCACCTCGGCCCGCTGCTCTATGTGCCGGTGATGCCCATGGTGCTGGACGAGGTGCTGGATTTCAGTGCCGTGCCCGGCCTGCTGGCCGACCCGACCCTGTTGAACCAGCAACTCGTCGCCATCGGCGCCGCCTTGCGCGCAAGCTGATCGACCGACATCCCCATGGTCCAGCAACTCAATCTGCTCGATGCCCGGTTTGCGCCGAGAGCGCAGCACTATTCCGCGCGCCAGGGCCTGCTGGCAATGGGCCTGGTGCTGGCCCTGAGCGTGGCGGGCAGCCAGGCCTTGCACTGGTCCAGCCGCCGGGCGCTGGCCGAAAACGACGCGCTCGCCCAGCAACTGGCGCCGCTCAAGGCGCAGCGCCTGGCCATCAGTTCGGCCCCGCATCTGGGCGCCGAAAACGAGCTGGCCCAGTTGCGCCTGCTCGAGACCAGCCACCGCCGCATCGCCGCCGCACTGGACGCCGGCGCGGCCGGGGCCCGCGAAGGCCATGCCGAATACCTCGAGGCGCTGGCCCGGCGCGCGTCGGCCTCGCTGTGGATCACCGGCTTCGCGCTGGCCGAAGACGGTGGCGACATCGAACTGACCGGCCGCATGGCCGACGCCAGCGTGCTCACCGACTACCTGCGCAGCCTGAACGCCGAGCCGCGCTTCAAGGGTCGGCCTTTTGCCCAGCTCAGCCTGAGGTCGGTGGACAAGCTGGGCCAGTCCCTGCCTTACACCGAATTTGCGCTGCTCTCCAGGGCCGCACCCAACCCGGTCAGAACACCATGAACCCTGCCGCACCGTCCGCCGGCCTGACAGCCGGCTTGTCCGGCCAGCTCGGCCTGCTGGTCACCAGCGCGCCCTGGCGTGCGATGCAGCGCCGCTTCGACCAATGCGCCCCGCGCGAGCGGCTGCTGCTGATCGGCGCGGCTGCCGCCCTGGTTCTGATGCTGGCCGATGCGCTGTGGCTCGGTCCGGCCCTGACGCAGTTCCGTGCCGCCCATCGCCAACAACAGGAAACCAGCAGCGCCCTGGCCGGGCTGCGGGCTGAGATTCGCAGCGTGGCAGACCGTCACGCGGCGCAGGCGCGCCAGCAGCAGGGCGAACTGCGCCACTGGCGCCAGCGGGTGCGCGACGGCGACGCGGTGTTGCGCAAGCACGAAGACAGCCTGGTCGGCCCCGACCGCATGCTCGACCTGGTGGGCCAGTTGCTGGCCCGCCATGGCGAGGTGCGGGTGCGGGCCATGCAGTCCCTGGGCCGCAGCGATTTGCTCCCGGCCCAGCCCGGCAGCCCGCCCGGCGCGGGCCATCTGACGGCCCCTGTAGCGGCCCGGGCCTCGGCCGCTGCCAGTGCCGCGCTGGTCACGCCGTCGCTGTACCGGCATGGGGTGGAGCTGGTGCTGGAGGGCGGCTTCAGCGATTTGCTGCAGACCCTGAAGGCCCTGGAGGCCCTGCCCCAGCATGTGCTGTGGGGCAGCCTGAGCCTGCGGGTCGAACAACACCCGCGGTCGATGCTGACGCTGCGCGTCTACACCATCAGCCGCGACCGCCACTGGTTGGAAATATGAGCCAAGACGACCGCTCAAGCCCGCCCACCGCGCCGGCCCAGCGCCGTCCGCGCCTGGTCCACCTGGAGGCGGTGGCCTTGGTCGTGCTGGTCGGCGTGGGCCTGTCGCTGTCGGCCGGCCCGCTGCCCGACCCCACCCGCCCGCCATCCAGCCTGGCCGCGCCGGCACCGTCCGGCCCGCCCGGACCGGCCCGCAGCCCGTCCGATCTGGCAGCCCTGGCCGCCGCCCGCCAGGCCGCCGCCGACGCTGCGGCAGCGGCTGCCACACCCAAGCTGCCGCCGCTGTCCGACCTGGTGCTGCAGGCTGTGCAGAGCCCGGCACGCGGACCGGCGCAAGCGCTGATCAATGGGCAACTGGTCAAGGTTGGCGACCCGCTGGCTGGCCGGCAGGTCGCCAGCATCGACGGCCAGGGCGTGGTGCTGCGCGGCGCGGCCGGCACCGAGCGCCTGTGGCTGCTGGGTGACGCCAGCAAGCAGGCGGCCGGCAGCATCCAGACCAGCCGCAGCACGCAATACACACCCGCCCAGGACAACCCCGAGGCCAACGCCGCAGGCGAGGCCAACCCGCGCGCCGAGCGCAGCAGCCCGCCGAGCGCCGTGTCGCTGGCCCGAAGGACCCAACCATGAAGCAAGCTCACACACCGGCACGCCGTCCCAGCTGGCTGCCAATGGCTTTGGCGGCCCTGGCTATGGCGCCCCTGGCTGCAGCCCAGGCCGACCCCGCCGCCGCAATCCCGCCACCCACCGAGGCGGCGGCGCCGGCCGAGACAGCGGCGGGCGGCCTGCGCCGCTGGATCGCCGCGATCAGCGCCAGCAGCGCCAGCAGCGCCCGGCAGATGGTGGCTGCCGGCCGGCCGCCCGACGCCCTGCCCGCCCCAGCGCCGCTGGCCGATGGCAAGCCCGCCCCGGCGCCGCTGACCGCCCTGTCCATGCCCGTGACCTCAGGCCGGGTCGAGGTGATCGACTTGCCGCTGCTGACAGCGCCTGTCTCGGCAGCCGGCAGCGACACGGGCTCTGCGCCGACCG
>JAYUQJ010000231.1:0-4046 GCA_043756825.1 Betaproteobacteria bacterium
AGCACCTTGACGTCGTAGATGTTGGCGTTGGGGGCGATGCCGGTCAGGTCGGAGGCGAAGCTGTAGGTTGCTGGGCGGCCGACGGCGATCGACGCCACATGGGTGCCGTGGCCGTAGGCGTCCTGGGTGGTGGCGGTGTCGTTGGCGATCTTGGCTTCGTAGTTGCTCAGCGCTGTCGAGCCCGGTTGTAGCGACGAGCTTGCATCGGTGCCCGCGGTCCAGTTGACTTGCGTGGTGCCGAGCGTCTGCACATTGCGCTTGACGCGGGTCACACCGGCAGCGGTGTTGAAAGCCTCGTGCAGCTTCATCACGCCCGAGTCGAGCACCGCGATGCCGATGCCGCTGCCGTCCAGGCCGGTGTAGCCGGTCTGGGTGCTGTTGCTGCGCACGCCGGTGGCCAGGGTGCCGGTCATCATTTCGAGAGTGCTGGCAGTGCGCGCCGTGGCGCGGTTGGGCGCTACGGTGTAAACGTCGCTGCGTGCGGCGATCAGGGCCACCTTGCCCGCCGGCAGCGTGGCCGTCACGGCGCGCAGGCCGGGCATGCGCACATGCACCGAGCCGCCCGCGCCCTTGATGCTGGTGCGCAGGTCGGTCATCTCCTTGTCGATGCTGCTGCTGATGATCACCACCTGGACCTGGCGCTGGCCGTTGACATCGCGTGCCCACCTGGCGCTCGGTGTCGCTGGGGCGTCGAGCGCGGCCTGCAGGTCGCGGGCGATCTTTTTCGCCTGGCCGTTGGCCGAGGCCGCCGAGGCGTGCTGCCCGGTCAACTGGGCCAGCGCCAGCACCAATGTGAGCAGCCAGAGAGTCGGCAAGAGCCGCTTCCGAGGCCTTCGGTCGGCAGCGGCGGTAAAAGTGGTATTGAGGTTCATGGCAGGACTCCGGTGCACTGTTGATCGACGCATCGCCGCATTACTTGCGACGGTCGAAGCATCTCAAATGGCCCGCAAAGTAGGGGCTATTTCGAAGTTCAACCGTGATCGATTGGGCGTGCGTTGTGCACGACTTACCGGGTGTTTCTGAGCACTCGGCCGCGCAGCCCAGGACTTGAGGGCCGGTTTCGTGAAATCGTTCCTTGATTGCGAGCCCATCGGCGGAGCATCGAATTCAGTGCAACGGTGACCCGCACCCGGGGTCAGTCACAGCCAGCCACACGACCGCAAACCCCTGCCCAGCCCAGCCTGAACGTAAAACGCCGCGTCGAAAGCAAGACAAAAGGGACTCAAACGCCCACTTTTTGCCCAGTAACCTACCTGTTGAGCGCGCCTGCCGAAAGGTCAGCCCCGAAGGCGAGCTTCGATGGCGCCCTTGACGTCCAGCAGCGCGGCCGGCAAGCGCGCCGCCAACAGCTTGAACAGCTCGCCGTGCAGGCCCAGTTCCTTCTGCCAGTCGGCGCGATCAATCGAGGTCACCGATTGATATTGCTCGCGCGTGAAATCAAGGCCCGACCAGTTCAAGTCGTCATAACGCGGGGTGACGCCGAACAGGTTGTCCTGCCCACCGGCACTGCCATCGATGCGTTCGAGCATCCAGCGCAACACTCGCATGTTCTCGCCGTAGCCGGGCCAGGTGAACTTGCCGTCGGCGCCCTTGCGGAACCAGTTGACGCAGAAGATGGCCGGCAGCCTGGCGCCGGCAGCGGCGAGCCTGTCGCCCATCCTGAGCCAGTGGTTGAAATGGTCACCCATGTGGTAGCCCATGAAGGGCAGCATCGCGAACGGATCGCGCCGCACCACGCCCTGCTGGCCAGCGGCGGCGGCGGTGGTCTCCGAGCCCATGGTGGCGGCCATGTAGACGCCCTCGGCCCAGTTGCGGGCCTCGGTGACCAGCGGCACGGTGGTGCTGCGACGGCCGCCGAAGATGAAGGCGTCGATCGGATAGCCGGTGGGCGAATCCCATTGCGGGTCGAGCACCGGGTTGTTGGTGGCGGCCACGGTGAATCGGGCATTCGGGTGGGCAGCCTTGGCGCCGGTCTCCTTGGCCAGGGCCGGGGTCCAGTCCTTGCCCTGCCAGTCGATCAGGTGAGCCGGGGCTTCGCCGTCCATGCCCTCCCACCACACATCGCCGTCGTCGGTGAGGGCCACGTTGGTGAAGATCACCCCGCGCTTGAGCGAATCCATGCAGTTTGGATTGGTCTTGTAGTTGGTGCCCGGCGCCACGCCAAAGTAGCCCGCCTCCGGGTTGATGGCATGCAGGCGGCCCTGGGCGTCGGGCTTGATCCAGGCGATGTCGTCACCGACGGTGGTGACGGTCCAGCCGTCCAGGCCCTGGGGCGGCACCAGCATCGCGAAATTGGTCTTGCCGCAGGCGCTGGGGAAGGCGGCGGCGACGTGGTACTTCTTGCCCGCCGGGTTGGTGACACCCAGGATCAGCATGTGCTCGGCCAGCCAGCCCTGGTCGCGCCCCATGGTGCTGGCGATGCGCAGCGCAAAGCACTTCTTGCCCAGCAGCGCATTGCCGCCATAGCCCGAGCCGTAGGACCAGATCTCGCGGGTCTCGGGGTAGTGCACGATGTACTTGGTCTTGTTGCAGGGCCAGGCCACGCTCTGCTGGCCGGGCTGCAGCGGGGCACCCACGCTGTGCATGCAGGGCACGAAGGGGCCGTCGTCGCCCAGCACGTCGAACACGCCCTTGCCCATGCGGGTCATGATGCGCATGTTCACGGCGACGTAGGCGCTGTCGGACAGCTCGACGCCGATGTGCGCGATGGGCGAGCCCAGCGGACCCATGGAGAACGGCACCACAAACATCGTGCGGCCCTTCATGCAGCCCTTGAACAGGGCCGGCGTGCCGTCGGGCTGGCCTTGCTGCAGCAGGGCGCGCATGGCCGCCGGGGCCATCCAGTTGTTGGTCGGGCCGGCGTCTTCTTCGTGCTGGCTGCAGATGAAGGTGCGGTCCTCGACCCGCGCCACATCGCTGGGGTCGCTGCAGGCCAGGTAGCTGTCGGGGCGCAGCGCCGGGTTCAGCCGCTTGAAGGTGCCGGCGGCCACCAGGTCGGCGCACAGGCGGTCGTATTCGGCCGGGCTGCCGTCGCACCAATAGACCGCAGCAGCCTCGGTCAGCGCGGCCATCTCGGCCACCCAGGCCACCAGGCGGGGGTGCTTCACATAGGCAGGGACATTCAAGCGCACCCCTTCCATCACGGGCTGGTTCATCACAACTCCAATCATCGAAAGATGCCAAGTAACAGGATTGCACGAGCCCCTGTGGCGCGGGCCAGGGGCAGGGGGCTCAGGCAATGCCGCAACGAGCACGACCGCCAGGTATCTGACCAGGGCCGCATGGGGTTACGGCGGGTTACACCGGAGCCTGAAGAACACTGCCCGACGGTAGCCGGGAGCGCATTGACAAACCAGTGTAATAGTGCGGTAACCACCGGGGTTCGAGGGGTCATGCAAATTCCGTATGACTTTATGCACGCACGACTTGCGGCCTGTCGCCCGGCTGACAGCGGCGGCCGACGCGCGACAATCGGGCGATGAGAATCCTCAGCGTCAATGTCGCGCACAGCCAGCTGCATTGGATCCAGGGCCGGGCCGTGCCCAGTGCGATGGCCAAGCGGGCGGTGGCCGGGCCGGTGACGGTGGGCCGGTTGGGCCTGGGCGGCGATGAGCAGGCCGACCTGTCGGTGCACGGCGGGCTGAGCAAGGCGATCTATGCCTACCCGGTGCTGCATTACCCGTTCTGGCAGGGGCTGCGGGCGCAGGCCGCCGTGGCGGAGGCCGACGCGGCCCTGCCGCATGGCTGGCTGGGTGAGAACCTCACGCTCGAGGGGTTGAGCGAAGACCAGATGTGGATCGGCGACCGTTGGCGCCTGCCCGGCTGCGTGCTGGCGGTGAGCGAGCCGCGCATGCCTTGCTTCAAGTTCAACGCCGTGATGGGCTTCAGCCAGGCCGCCCAGATGATGAGCCAGTCGGGCTGGTGCGGCAGCTACCTGGCCGTGATCGAACCCGGACATGTGAGCGCTGGCGACGCCATCGAATTGCTGCCCGGCCCGCGCGAGGTCAACATCCGCGAGCTGTTTCTGGCGCGCAGCCGCAAGAAGC
>JAYUQJ010000232.1:0-4042 GCA_043756825.1 Betaproteobacteria bacterium
ATGGGCCAGGGCCTGAACACCAAGGTGGCCCAGGTGGTGGCGCATGAGCTGGGGCTGGACTTCGACCGGGTGCGGGTCACCGCCACCGACACCCAGAAAGTGGCCAACACCTCGGCCACTGCCGCGTCCACCGGCGCCGACCTCAACGGCAAGGCGGCCCAGGATGCGGCGCGCCAGATCCGCAGCCGCCTGGCCGCCTGGCTGGCGCCGCAGCACGGTGTGGCGCCCGAGGCCGTGCGCTTTGCCAACGGCCAGGTCACGGCCGGCGCCAAGACCATCGCCTTCAGTGCCCTGACCCAGCAGGCCTACCAGGCCCGGCTGCAGCTGTGGAGCGACGGTTTCTACGCCACCCCCGGCCTGCATTGGGACAGGGCGCGCCTGAAGGGCAAGCCCTTCCACTACTTTGCCTACGGTGCGGCCTGCAGCGAGGTGGTGGTGGACACCCTGACCGGCGAGCACAAGCTGCTGCGCGCCGATGTGCTGCACGACGTGGGCCGCTCGCTCAACCCGGCCATCGACATCGGCCAGGTCGAGGGCGCCTTCATCCAGGGCATGGGCTGGCTGACGACGGAAGAGCTGTGGTGGCAGCCTGACGACGGCTCGCGCAACGCCGGCAAGCTGATGACCCACGCCCCCAGCACCTACAAGATCCCCACCGCCAACGACTGCCCGGCCCACTTCGACGTGCGCCTGTATGACGCGCCCAGCCCGGCAGACACCATCCACCGCAGCAAGGCGGTCGGCGAGCCGCCGCTGCTGCTGTCCTTCTCGGTGTTCCTGGCGATCCGCGATGCGGTGTCGGCCGCTGGTGGCCACCGCGCCGACCCACCGCTGCGTGCGCCCGCCACACCCGAGGCGGTGCTGGACGCGCTGGACGCGGTGCGGGCGGCCGCAGGCGTGTGATCGACGCCACCCGGCGCCAGGCCCAGGCCTGGCTGCAGGCCGGCCGGCCGGCACTGTTGATAGAGGTGGTGGCGCACCGCGGGTCAGTGCCGCGCGAGACCGGCACCCGCATGCTGGTGGCTGCCGACACGGTGATCGGCACCATCGGCGGCGGCCACCTGGAATTGCGCGCCATCACGGCCGCCCGCGCCCGCCTGGCCGCCGGGCAGACTGCAGCCCACGCGCAGCATTACGCCCTGGGTCCGACCTTGGGCCAATGCTGCGGCGGGGCGCTGACGCTGCGCACCGCCGCGCTGGACCAGGCCGCATTGCAGGCCTGGCCCGAGACGCCGGCGCGCTTGCACCTGCAGCTCTACGGCGCCGGCCATGTCGGCCGGGCGATCGCGCATCTGCTCGAGACCCTGCCCTGCCAGGTGCAGTGGATCGACGAACGTGAGAGCGAATTCCCGGACCTGCCGCTGCCTGCCCATATCGAGCGCCTGTGCGTCGAGCCGGTGCAGGCCGAGGTGCGCAACGCCCCGCCCGGCGCCTGCTACCTGGTGCTGACCCACAGCCACGACCTCGATTTGCAGATCACCGAGGCCGTCCTGCGGCGCGGCGACTTTGCCTACCTGGGCCTGATCGGCTCGGCCACCAAGCGGGCGCGCTTTGTGCACCGCTTCGAGCAGCGGGGCGTGCCGGCAGCCGCGCTGGCGCGCCTGACCTGCCCGATCGGGCTGCCGGGCATCGTCGGCAAGCAGCCCGAGCTGATTGCGCTGGCGGTGGTGGCGCAGCTGCTGCAGTGGGCCCCGCCACGGGCGCCGTAGCCGCTGCCGGCCTGCCCTGCGGCCGGATCAGCCGTCCTGGGCCAGCCGCTCCAGCGCGGCCAGGTCCAGCACCCGCACCTTGTAACCCGCCACTTCGATCACCCCCTGGCTGCTGAAGCTGCGCATCAGGCGCGACAGGGTCTCGGGCGTGATCGCCAGCTGCGACGCCAGATCACGTTTGCGGTCGCGCAGCGTGACGGCGGCCTGGCCGGCCAGGCCGGGCAGCGGCTCGCAGCGCTGGCGCAGCCAGTGGGCCAGGCGGGCCGGCGCGTCCTTGTGCATCAATTCATGGGTGTTCATGGCCAAGGCGTGGGCCTCGCGCGCCAGGCTGCGGATCAGGCCCAGGGCCAGCCCCGGCAAGTGCGGCAGGCTCTGCGCCAGCGCGTCCAGCGGCCACTCCACCACGGCGGCCGGGCCCAGCGCCTGCGCGTCCATGCCGTGCGGCAAGCCCAGCCAGGCCGAGCTCAGGTCCAGCCAGGCCGGGCCGCGCACGATGCGCTCGATCCGGAAGATGCCGTCTGCGGTGCGCAATCCCAGGGCCACCTCACCCCGTTGCAAGGCCACCACGGCCAAAGCGTCGACGTTGCGGCTGAGCACCGTTTCGCCCTGCACCACCTGGCGCACACGGGCCAGGTCGGCCAGCGCGCGCAGCGCTGCCGGGTCCAGCACCTGGCCGCCGAGCAGGCCGGCCCAGACCTCCAGCACGCCAGCCGTCGCCGCTGCGCCATCCGGGGCGGCCGCCAGCGACCGCTGCCGGCCCTGCAGGCGCAGGGGTCGCGACACGGCGGCGCTGTCAGCCAGGCGGGACGAAAGGTCGTGAGTGGTGGGCGGAGCGTTCATGCTGGGCATCGGGCAAGGTCGGCAGTGGGTGGGCGGCGCCTGCAGCTGGCACCAGCGCCGGGGTCAGCCCGGGGGGCCAATGTCGGCCACCTGCGGGTGGCGGGTCTTGCGATGGATCAACGGTGGGCCGCGCCGCTGCACAGTCACACCGGCTACAGGCGGCGCCGGGCTGCTGTGCCACATTGGCCGGCATGCCACGACCCGAATGGTCCGCATGAGCGCAGCCGCTGGCACCCCGCCGCCCGGCCTGTCGGCCGTGCGGCAGATCCTGCAACTGGCGGCGCCGACCTCGGCCTTGTCGCTGCTGCAGGTGGCCGCGCAAGTGGTGGAGACCGTGCTGGCGGCGCGCCAGGGCACGGCCGCCCTGGCGGGTTGGGCCGTGCTGCTGCCGTTTGCGCTGCTGCTGGCCCAGATGTCGACCGGCGCCAGCCTGGGGCGTGGGCTCGGCGCTGACCGCCCTGGTGGGCCGCAGCGTGGGTGCCGGCGATTGGCCCGGCGCGCGCCGCATCGCTTGGCAGGGCGGCTTGATGGCGCTGGCTGCCACGGCACTGATCGGCCTGTGCGTGGGGCTGTTCGCACCCGCTTTTGCCGGGCTGTTCACCCAGGATGCCGAGGTGGTGGCGATGGCCGCGCGGGCGCTGCGCTACACCGGCCCGGCCTTCGGCGGCTTTGGCCTGGGCATGGCGATGTACTTTGCGTCGATGGGCGCGCGCCGCATGACCGCGCCGGTGCTGGCCGGACTGGCCCGCTTTTTGATCGCCACCGTCGGCGGCGGCCTGCTGGCGCAAACCCCATGGCTCGGCACCGACGGCCACTTTCTAGGGGTGGCGCTGGGCATCACCGCCTACGGCGTTATCACAGCGGCCGGCGTGCGGCCCGGGGTCTGGCCCGGCGTGCGGCCCGGGGTGTGGCCCGGGGTGTGGCATAAGGCACGTTAGCCCCTATATTGCAGCGCCTGAACGGCAGCGCGGCGGCTAACATTCACCGCAACAAGGCGAAACCCCGTGGTCAAGATGTCTGTCTCCGCCGCCAAACGCTCCGACACCGGCTCCGACACCGCGGCAGGCCCCAAAGCCAACGATGAACGCCCGAGCGCCACCGAGGTCGACCACGCCTTGACCGCCGCCTGGCAGGTGGCCGACAGCGGTGAGCTGGCCGTGGCCGCGCGCCAGGCCCGCCTGACGGTGACCGCAGCCATGGTGGCCGGCGCGCCGGCCTTGTCCGACCGCCAACGCGCCATGCTCGACCTGCTGGAAGGCACCGCCCTGCTGCAGCGCGGTGAGCATCGGGCCGGTCTGTCCCGTTACGGGTCGGCCTTGACATGGTTCTCGCCGCCCGAGACGCCGCGCCAGGGCAGCGGGTCGCCGCCCACCTACCGACTGCCCGACGCGCTGGCCCGCACTACCCCGGCCTGGGCCTGCACCGCGCTGGGCCATGCCCTGGGGGAGATGGGCGACCCATCGCGCGGCCTGGCCTGGGTGGCCTGTGCCCTC
>JAYUQJ010000233.1:0-4041 GCA_043756825.1 Betaproteobacteria bacterium
GGTGGAACGGGAATCGTCCTCCCAGTGCGCGACGACCTTTGCCCCCGCCTCGAGGCGCGCGTCGAGCACGGGTACCGCGGCGACGATGAGCCCGTGCACGAGGAGCCACGCTGCGGCCAGTGCGCGCGTCAGGCCGCGGTGCCGGAAGGCACGAGTGGCGGAGGCGGCAGGGGTCTGGCTCACGGAGGGAAATCTGTCGGGGAGCGGGGCGGGAGGTAACGACCGGCAGGCCGGGAATGCTGGACCGACGTCCCGAGCCACGCCTACCCGGCGGCGCAGACGAGGTTCCTCCCCCACTCCTCACTGTGGCTAGATTACCCGGATGAAGAGAGAGGATGCCCTCGAATACCACTCCCGGGGCCGCCCCGGGAAGATCGCCGTCGTCCCGACCAAGCCCCTGACCAACCAGCGCGACCTGGCGCTGGCGTATTCGCCGGGGGTGGCGGAGCCCTGCATCGAGATCCAGGCCAACCCCGAGGACGCCTACAAGTACACGGCGAAGGGGAACCTCGTGGCCGTCGTGACCAATGGCACCGCCGTCCTCGGCCTTGGCAACATCGGGGCGCTGGCGGGCAAGCCGGTCATGGAGGGCAAGGGCAACCTCTTCAAGCAGTTCGCGGACCTCGATGTCTTCGATCTCGAGGTGGGCTCCGAGGACCCGGACGACGTCATCAAGTTCTGCCAGCTCCTCGAGCCCACGGTGGGCGGCATCAACCTCGAGGACATCAAGGCTCCCGATTGCTTCTACATCGAGGAGACGCTCCGGAAGACCCTCAAGATCCCGGTCTTCCACGACGACCAGCATGGCACGGCCATCGTGGTGGGCGCGGCACTGCTCAACGGCCTGAAGGTGGTAGGCAAGAAGATCGACGAGGTCAAGCTGGTCACCTCGGGCGCCGGCGCTGCCGCGCTGGCCTGCCTGAACCTGCTGGTCAAGCTGGGCCTGCCGCGCAGCAACATCTTCGTCACCGACCTGGCCGGCGTGGTCTACAGCGGCCGCGTCGAGTTGATGGACCCGGACAAGACCGAATTTGCGCAAGACACGCCGCATCGCACCCTGGCCGAGGCGATCGCCGGCGCCGACGTGTTCCTCGGGCTGTCGGCCGGCGGTGTGCTGAAGGCGCCGATGGTGGCCTCGATGGCGGCCCGGCCGCTGATCTTCGCCCTGGCCAACCCCAACCCGGAGATCATGCCCGAGGAGGTCAAGGCGGCGCGCGACGACGCCATCATGGCCACCGGCCGCACCGATTACCCCAACCAGGTCAACAACGTCCTGTGCTTCCCCTACATTTTCCGGGGCGCGCTGGATTCGGGCGCCACCACGATCACTGACGAGATGGAGATCGCTGCGGTGCGTGCCATCGCCGACCTGGCCCAGGCCGAGCAGAACGATGTGGTGGCCGCCGCCTACGCCGGCGCCACCCTGAGCTTCGGGCCCGAGTACCTGATCCCCAAGCCGTTCGACCCGCGCCTGATGATGATGATTGCGCCAGCGGTGGCACGCGCTGCGGCGGCCTCGGGCGTGGCTTTGCGTCCGGTGACCAATTTCGAGGCCTACGAGGAGAAGCTGCGCAGCTTTGTGTATGCCTCGGGCAATGCGATGAAGCCGATCTTCTCGGTGGCCAAGCGCGCCAAGCGCCGCAACGTGGGCTATGCCGAGGGCGAAGACCGGCGCGTGCTGCGCGCGGTGCAGGTTGTGGTGGACGAGGGGCTGGCCCGGCCCTGGCTGGTCGGCCGCGCCAGCGTGATTCATGCGCGCATCGAAAAGCTCGGCCTGCGCCTGCAGGCCGGCCGCGACTTCGACATCGTCAACATCGACGACGACCCGCGCTACCGCGATTTCTGGCAAACCTACCACCAGCTGACCGAGCGCAAGGGCGTGACCGAGCAGTTCGCCAAGATCGAGATGCGCCGTCGCCTGACGCTGATCACCGCGATGCTGCTGCACAAGGGCGAGGTCGACGGCATGATCTGCGGCACCTGGGGCTCGACCATCCAGCACCTGGACCACATCGACCAGATCATCGGCCGGCGTGCCGGCGTCAACACCTATGCCTGCATGAACGCGCTGATCCTGCCGGGACGCCAGGTCTTCCTGGTCGACACCCATGTGAACTACGACCCCACGGCCGAGCAACTGGCCGAGATCACCGTGCTGGCGGCCGAGGAAATGGTGCGCTTTGGCGTCAACCCCAAGGCCGCGCTGCTGTCGCATTCCAGCTTCGGATCGAGCAACCAGCCCTCGGCCCTGAAGATGCGCGAGGCCCTGGCCCTGGTGCAGGCCCGCGCGCCCTGGCTCGAAGCCGACGGTGAAATGCACGGCGATGCGGCCCTGGATGCCGATCTGCGGCGCGAGCTGATGCCACGCTCCACGCTGACCGGCGAGGCCAACCTGTTGGTGCTGCCCAATATCGACGCTGCCAACATCGCCTACAACCTGCTCAAGACGGCGGCCGGCGGCGGCATCGCCATCGGACCGGTATTGCTGGGTGCGGCCAAGCCCGTCCACATCCTGACGCCCTCGACCACCGTGCGCCGCATCGTCAACATGACAGCCGTCACCGTGGCCGACGCCAACGCGGCGCGCTGACCCCACCCGACCTGCCCGGACACGCCAGCGGAGCGTGCAGAAAATCGCATTCGCAAGACGGACGCCGTCAAAATGTCTCGAAAACCCCCTTGACAGCTGTCAATTGCCGAGAAATGCCTGCGATTTCCGCCGGTGAGTGCCTGCTGATACCCCTTCGACCATGCCCAAAATTGAGGCATTGGCTTGAGTTTTCAGACGCTTTCCGTTAGCATCCGGGCTATTGAATTCAGGGTAAACCAGTGAGCAAAGTGCAATTTTTACCCTGGGGGTTGGCACTGCGGAAGCTGGGATGTGTGGCGTGGATGGCGGTGGCGGCATGGGTTGCCACGCCGGCTGTTGCCAAGGGCCCGGTGGATGGCGTGGAGACGGTGGCCCTGGCCACCTTGCCCGCCGAAGCCCGCCGGACCCAGCAACTGATCCTGGCGGGGGGGCCGTTTCCCTATGCCAAGGACAGCAGCACGTTTGGCAATTTCGAACGCAGGCTGCCACGGCGTGAGCGCGGTTTTTACCGCGAGTACACCGTGAAAACCCCCGGCGCTCGAGACCGTGGCGCACGGCGCATAGTTTGTGGGGGCCGTCAACCCACACAGCCTGATTCCTGTTACTACACAGCAGACCACTACGCCAGCTTCAAACTGATCGCGCAGTGAGCATGCTGTAAGTTCAATTTTTCTGTATCTACTTGACTCTGGAGGAACGTGACCATGCTGCTGCAGACTGTCCGTCCCAATATCGTGCAGGCCATCCGCGCCTACCGTGTGGAAGATTTGATGCAGGCTGCCGAAGGCGCAGGCCAGCATTTCCTGTACGCCAACCTGACGGACGCCCAGTCCAAGCAGGATGTGCTGGACAAGATCGCCGAATCCTTTCTGTTTCCGGCGCATTTCGGCAAGAACATGGATGCCTTGTTCGACTGCATGACCGACCTGGTCAACCGCGCTGGCAGCCAGCCCGGCTTCGTGGTGGTGCTCGAGCAATTGCCTGACAGCGTCAAGTTCGACCGCGAGGCACGCGAGCAATTGCTCGACGTATTCCGCGACACTGCCGATTTCTGGGCCGAGCGGCGCATTGCCTTCCGTTGTTTCTACTCGTTCGCAGTGGCCCGCACGGCCGAGGTCAGTGCCTGGGAGCGCGTCAACGAAGTGGCACAGGTGCCCGAAAAGCCGGCCGCCAAGACCGTGTCCAAGAGCGGTGTCAATCCGAACTTCGGCATGAACATGCCGATGATGAGCAGCGCCTTCGACACCGCCATGTGGCTCAACGCCGCCTGAGCGGTCTGCGCCAGCACAGGGCCGCCGCGCGGCCCCCACCGGTCCGGTATGAGCGCCCTGCGGGGCGCTCGGTCGTTCAGGGGGCCGGCAGATCCGCCGCCTCGGCACGGGGTCGGCGCGGCAGCGACTGGGCCAGGGCCACATACTCGGCCACCGGCACCTCTTCGGCACGTCGCTGCA
>JAYUQJ010000234.1:0-4024 GCA_043756825.1 Betaproteobacteria bacterium
CAGCACCTTCCGCAAGATGATCGTCTACGAGAAGCCCGACGACCGCTTCATGGTGCTGCTGTCGGCCGGCAACCTGAGCATCAGCCAGAGCGTGCGCGAGATCCTGCAGCTGGAAAAGATCGACCGCGGCCCGGACCAGCCCGCGCTGACGATCTGGAACGCCCAGAGCATGTTCGATGCGGTACGGGTGCTGGGCGCGGCGGTGCGCCGGGTCTACCAGCAGGACGGCCCGTCACTCAAGGCCGCCGGCATCGATTTCAATGCCAGCATGATCTTCGGCGGCCAGATCAAGGGCGAGGCGATGCGCATGTTCCTGGTCTATTCGGCCGGCAACTTCATCGAGGCCACCCGCGAGACCTGCTTCTTCCAGGTGGGCGAGAGCAAATATGGCAAGCCCATCCTCGACCGGGTGCTCACGCCCGCCACGCCGCTGGACGTGGCTGCCAAATGCGCACTGGTGAGCATGGATTCGACCCTGAAATCCAACCTGAGCGTGGGCCTGCCGCTGGATTTGCTGGTCTACCGCGAGGGCAGCTTCCAGAGCGACCAGATCGTCTGCATCGACGAGCACAACCCCTATTTCCAGATGATCCACAGCACCTGGGGGCATCGGCTGCGCGAGGTGTTCGAGGGCATCACCGACCCGGTCTGGGACGGCGGCGCGGCCGAGCACCCGCTGCTGGCGCCCTGCGCGTCGCGCTATGAGCCTATGCGCAAGATCAGCAAGCCGGAAGAGCGGATCGTCTGACCAGCAGCGCGGCGCCGGCCAAGGCCGCCGCCGCAGCCAGCAGCAACCAGGCTGCACCATGCAAAGGCGACAGCGCCACCATCAGAACGCCGGCCGCCAGCCGGCCGATCTCCAGCGCACGCGCCGCAGCCCCACGTTCGCACAGCCGCGACAGCAGCACCAGCTGGACCACCAGCAGCACCGCATAGGCCAGCCCTGGCGCCCAGGCCAGCTGCGGCGCGATGGCCAGAAAGTGCAGGCCAAACGCCATCAGCAGCGCCAGCTGCAGCAGCGCATACCCGGCCAGCGCTGCGGGCAGCGGCGGCGCGTAAGGCTGGAAATCGGCCAGCGCGCAGGCCGCCCTGGGCGCTGCCGCCGTCGCGTCGGCCGGCCGCCAGCCAGGGTGCTTGTAGAGCACCCGCAGCTTGTCGGCCCAGCGGCGGGTCAGCCGCATGTCTTGCCACAGCGCCGCATAAACATGGCCATTCGCGCGCAGCGGGCTCCAGCTGCGCAGCTGGCCGCGGATGCCGTAGACGATGGGCTCGCCCGCGCGCTCCTCTACAAAGGTACCGAACATCCGGTCCCAGACGATCAGCAGGCCGCCGTAGTTGCGGTCCAGGCAGTAGTCGTTCTGGCCATGGTGCACCCGGTGGTTGCTGGGCGAGCAGAACACCCGGTCGAACCAGCCGAGCTTGCCCACCAAGCGGGTGTGCACCCAGAACTGGTAGAGCAGATCCACCAGCCCGACGATCACGAAGACCAGCGGCGGCACCCCCAGCAGCGCCATCGGCAGGTAGAAGATCCAGCCCAGCAGGAAGCCGGTGCCGGTCTGGCGCAGCGCGGTCGACAGGTTGTATTCCTCGCTGCTGTGGTGAACCACATGGGCGGCCCAGAGGATGTTCACCTCGTGGCCCAGGCGGTGCACCCAGTAGTAGCAGAAGTCATAGGCCAGCAAGGCACCCACCCATACCGCGGGTGAATCGACCGGCAGCTGCCACAGCGCGGCATGCTGGTAGACCAGGGTGTAGATGCCCAGGGTGGCGACCTTGGTGAACACCCCCACCAGCTGGCTGACGATGCCCAGCGACAGGCTGGAGACCGTGTCGGCCGCGCGGTAGAGCGGCAGGTTTCGGTGGCGGGCGATGGCGTATTCAGCGGCCATCATCAACAGGAAGACCGGCACGGCGAAAAGGATGGGGTTGAGCATGGCGGCAGGGAACTCAGCGAGGAAAAGACGTCGCGGCGAGCAGCTTCTCGACCGGGTAGAGCGACTTCGCCGTGAGATCGGGGTCGGTGTCCGCCTCGACCTGAACCAGCGGTAGATCACGGTTGAAACAGTCTCGTGGAAAGGGCCGGATGGCGCGCAGTTGCACACCTGCCCGCATCAGCGCCTGCGCCACCAGCTTCATGTAATCGCGCTGCGCGGCACTGCCAAACCACAGCGCGTTGGTGGCCAGATCCCGGTTCAGCTGGGTGCAAGTCAGGCTAAGCAGCACCGGCTCGATGCGGATCGGCCCGCACCGGCTGGGCGGGGCCAGGTTGCCCACAAATCGCACCACGGCCGCTGCGCTGCCCGGCGCCAACACGGCCTGGCCGGCGTCCTGTATCGCATGCTCGGCCTGCATCGGGCTCATCGGCAACAACTGCTCAGCGGCCCAGCGCTGCGACAACTCCACCACGAAGGCGGCGGGCGAGGCCGCCGCCAGGAACTCGGTTTCGCCACTGAAAGCCCGCAGAAAGGTCACCAGCCCGGCATTGTCCGGCGCCGGCGCGTCCACCAGCCATTCGCGCCGGGTCTTCTCTGCGTGCAGGTCCAGCTGGCGCTGCGCGGCCAACTCGGGCAGCCAGTCGCCGGCTCGATTGCACAGCAGTCTGGACCCCACCACCGGCACCACCAGGCCCTGCTGAATCTGCCGCAACCGCCGCATCCAGTCACTCTCGGTCATGCGATGAATCATCGCACCACCGCCGCCCGCGCATGCCACGCAGCCGGGCCGCCAGCGCACTGGCACACTCTCGGGTTTTCCCGGGTCAGCCGCATGAAACCCACGCTCGTCTTCTCGCATGCCAACGGCTTTCCGGCCGGCACCTACCAGCAATTGTTCAAGCTCTGGCGCGCGGCCGGCTGGCGCGTGCTGGCGGTAGAAAAGTTCGGCCACGACCCGCGCTACCCGGTCACCAGCAATTGGCCGCACCTGCGCAATCAGCTGATCGATTTCATCGACGCCCAGGCGCCGGGCGGTGCCTGGCTGGTGGGCCATTCGCTGGGCGGCCTGCTCAGCCTGCTGGCGGCCAGCAAGCGGCCCGACCTGGTGCGCGGCGTGGTGATGCTGGATTCGCCGGTGATCACCGGTTGGCGCTCGCACACGGTGCAGGTGCTCAAGCGCAGCCGGCTGATCCAGCGGGTGGGGCCGGGCAAGGTGTCGACCACCCGGCGCCACGAATGGCCGTCGCGCCAGGCAGTGCTGGACCACTACGGCGCCAAGTCGATGTTTGCGCGCTGGGCGCCCGGCGTGCTGGTCGATTATGTGGACGCCGGCACCGAGTGCCGCGACGGCCTGCGCGTGCTGAGCTTCGACCGGGCGGTGGAAACCCGCATCTACGACACCCTGCCCCACCATCTGGGCACGGTGCTGCGCCGCCACCCGCCGGACTGCCCGGTGGGCTACATCGCCGGCACCCGCTCGCGCGAGGTGCGACAGGTCGGTCTGGGCCAGGCCCGCGCGCTGGCTGGCGACCGGTTTGCCTGGATCGATGGCACCCACCTCTACCCGATGGAGAAGCCCCTCGAGACCGCCCACGAGGTGCTGGCCCTGCTGGCAACGATGGGCCCCGGCCTGACCGGCCCGGGCGGCCGCATCCGACCCCCCACCTATAATCGCGCTTTACCACCAGAGCATTCCTGCGGCCTCCCCGAGGCCAATCCCAGGGTGCCCCAGTCATGACCAAGTACGTCTTCGTCACCGGCGGTGTGGTGTCCTCGCTCGGCAAGGGCATCGCATCGGCCTCGCTGGCGGCGATCCTCGAATCGCGCGGCTTGAAGGTCACCCTCATCAAGCTGGACCCCTACCTCAATGTCGATCCGGGCACGATGAGCCCGTTCCAGCACGGTGAGGTGTTCGTCACCGACGATGGCGCCGAGACCGACCTCGACCTGGGCCACTACGAACGGTTCATCGACGAGAACCTGACGCGGGCATCCAACGTGACGACCGGCGCGATCTACGACTCGGTCATCAAGAAGGAACGCCGCGGCGACTACCTGGGCGCCACCGTCCAGGTCATCCCCCACATCAC
>JAYUQJ010000235.1:0-11412 GCA_043756825.1 Betaproteobacteria bacterium
CCCGGCCGGCGAACGCACCGGCTGGCCCGGACGCTGGCGCGCGCTGCGCGATATCTGGGGCGTGGTGCTGCTGGTGATCGTGGTGCTGGGCGGCATCTATGGCGGGGTGTTCACCGCCACCGAAGGCGCCGGCATCGGCGCCTCGGGCGCCTTCTTCTTTGCGTTGGCGCGCGGTGCCCTGAGCCCCACGACGCTGCTGCAGGTGCTGGTGGAGAGCGCCCGCACCACCGCCATGCTGTTCACCATCCTGATCGCCGCGATGATGTTCTCCAATTTCATCAACTTCACCAGCATGCCCGCCGATCTGCGCGAGGGCATCACCCGCCTGGGCCTGTCGCCGCTGATGGTAGTGGGCGCGATGATGGTGGTCTATGTGCTGCTGGGCACCATCATGGAAGAGCTGTCGATGGTGCTGCTGACGATCCCGGTGTTCTTCCCCATCGTCACCCAGCTCGGTTTCGATGCGGTGTGGTTCGGCGTGCTGATCGTGCTGGTGGTGCAGATCGGCCTGATCTCACCGCCGGTGGGCATGAACCTGTTCGTGCTGAATTCGCTGCTCGACGGGGTCAAGCTGGGCCAGATCTTCCGTGGGGTCTGGCTGTTCGTGCTGGTGCTGGTGGTGGCGCTGGGCATCGTGCTGGAGGTGCCGGCGCTGGCGCTGTGGCTGCCCAGCCTCATGAGGTAGTGGCGGCGGCTGGCGCTGGGCGCCGGCGGCGCAGCCAGGCCTGGCGCAGGCGCCAGCCCAGCAGGCCGGCAAGCAGCAGCGCATAGATCGACCATTCGCCAAAGTCGTTCTTGCCGGCGCGCATCCAGAAGAAGTGCAGCAGCCCCAGCAGTGCGATCGCATAGACCAGCTGGTGCAGGCGCTTCCAGCGCTTGGCGCCCAGCGCCTTGATCGCCTGGTTGAAGGACGTGGCGGCCAGCGGCGTCATCAGCAGCATCGCCAGGCTGCCCACCAGGATGAAGGGGCGCTTGGGGATGTCGCGCACGATGTCGCCCAGGTTCAGGCTCATGTCCAGCCAGGCATAACAAAGAAAATGCGTGACGCCGTAGAAGTAGGCAAACAGGCCGAACATGCGGCGCAGGCGGGCCAGCGCATGCCAGCCGGTCCAGTCGCGCAGCGGTGTGATGGCCAGCGTGATGCACAGAAAGCGCAAGACCCAGTCGCCGGTGCCGCGGATCAGCGCCTCGGCCGGGTTGGCGCCAAGGGTGTTGGCCAGCGCGCCCCACAGCAGGTGGGCAAAGGGCAGCAATGCCAATGCAAACAGCCCGGGCTTGGTGGCAGGGTGCAGCAGCAACTTGTTCATTGCGTTACCGCCCCTGGCGCCGGCGCGCGGTGCGCCCGTTCAATAGTTCTTGGCCAGATCCAGTCCGGCATACAGCGAGGCCACCTGTGCCTCGTAGCCGTTGAACATCAAGGTTGGCCGCTTCTTGTTGAACACGCCGTCCTCACCGATGCGCCGCTCGGTGGCCTGGCTCCAGCGCGGGTGGTCGACCTTGGGGTTGACATTGCTGAAGAAGCCGTACTCCTGCGCTGCGGCCTTGACCCAGGCGGTCTTGGGCTGCTGCTCGACAAAGCGGATCCTGACGATGGACTTGGCGCTCTTGAAACCGTATTTCCAGGGCATCACCAGTCGCACCGGCGCGCCGTTCTGGTTGGGCAGCACCTCGCCGTACATGCCGAAGGCCAGCAGCGACAGCGGGTGCATGGCCTCGTCCATGCGCAGGCCCTCGACATAGGGCCACTCCAGCACCCGCGAGCCGACAAAGGGCATGGTCTTGGGGTCGGCCAGGGTGTGGAACTCGACGAACTTGGCGTTGCCGGTGGGCTCGACCTGCTTGATCAGCTCGGCCAGCGAGTAGCCGACCCAGGGGATCACCATCGACCAGCCCTCGACACAGCGCAGGCGGTAGATACGCTCCTCCATCGGGCTGAGCTTGAGCAGCTCGTCGATGCCGAAGCTGCGCGGCTTCTTGACCTCGCCCTCGACCAACACGGTCCAGGGCCGGGTCTTGAGGCTGTGGGCGTTCTTGGCCGGGTCGGCCTTGTCGGTGCCGAACTCGTAGAAGTTGTTGTAGCTGGTGGCGTCGGACCGCGGCGTGGGCTTGTCCAGGGTGACTGCGCCGGCCACCGCACTCTTGGCGCTGGCCAGCGCGGCGCCCTTGGGCGCGCCCTCGGCGGCCACGGCCTCGCGCGCTGCCCAGCCCGCCAGGCCGCTGCCCAGGGCCCCGGCGGCCAGCTGACGCAGCCACTGGCGCCGGCCCTCATAAGCGGCGCGCGGGGTGATCTCGGACGGAACGGGGTGGTCGAATCCACGGTCGGCAGCGGGGTGCATCTGGACTCCTGGCAAGTGGCAATGGGTCGCGGGTGGCACTCGAACCTTACGCAGCCGCTGGTGGCCCTGGATGCGCGGGGCTTACAACTCGCCGTAGCTGTGCAGCCCCGACAGGAACATGTTCACGCCCAGGAAGGCGAAGGTGGTGACCACCAGGCCGCCCAGCGCCCACCAGGCCGACACCGTGCCGCGCAGTCCCTTCATCAGGCGCATGTGCAACCAGGCCGCGTAGTTGAGCCAGACGATCAGGGCCCAGGTTTCCTTCGGGTCCCAGCTCCAGTAGCCGCCCCAGGCCTCGGCGGCCCAGAAAGCGCCGAGGATGGTGGCGATGGTGAAGAAGGCAAAACCCACCGCGATGGCCTTGTACATCAGGTCGTCCAGTACCTCGGGCGCCGGCAGGCGCGCGGCGATACGCTGGCGCCCGGCCAGGATGGCGCCGACGATCAGCACGCTGATGCCGAAGTACACCGCCCAGTAGCTGGCTGATGCGCTGAGCTTGCTGGCCCGGAATACGATGGGCTCGAAGCACAGCACCAGGCCCAGCAGGGCCAGCGGCGCCAGCTTCCACCAGCGCGTCTCGCTGGCCTGGCGCTGGATCAGGTAGGCAAAGGCCACCATCGCCGCCAGCGCGAAGGTGCCGTAGCCGATGAAATTGGCCGGCACATGCAATTTCATCCACCAGCTTTGCAGAGCCGGCACCAGGGGCTGGATCTGCGCGGCATCGCGGGCGACCGTGTACCAGACCAAGAAGCCGACCGCCGCGCTGACGATCAGCATCACGAAGGCGCCCAGCGCCTTGGTGCGGTAGTGCTGCTCGAAGTAGAGGTAGAACAGCGCCGTCATCCAGCAGAACAGCACGAACACCTCGTAGAGATTGCTCACCGGGATGTGGCCGATGTCCGGGCCGATCTGGTGGCTCTCGAACCAGCGCACCAGGGTGCCGGTCAGGGCCATGAAGACCCCGGCCCAGGCCAGGCGTGAACCCAGGATGAGGCCGGTGTTGTCGCTGCCCGGCTGGCCAGCCGAGGTGCCGGCGCCGCCGGCCCTGGCCAGCAGGCCGATCCAGTACAACACCGTGCTCATCGCGAAAAGCACCGCCATCCACAGGATCGCACTCTGGCTGGAGATGAAATACTTCAGCAGGAAGACCTTGTCGGCCTGGGCCAGGTCGGCCCCGAAGGCATCGGGCGTGCGGCTGTACAGGGCAATCGCGGCCAGCGTGGCCGCACCCACGCCCAGGCCCAGGCCGCGCAGCGGCCCCCAGAACCAGCCCAGCGCGACCAGCGCCGGTACCGAGCCGACCAGGATGGCCTGCTCGTAGCCGTCCATCGACGCGTGGTAGCGCTGGAACGCGTAGGCCGTGCCCAGCAGCACCAGCGTGGCGAAGACCCAGTCGAAGGGGCTGCGGCGGGTCATCTTGCCGACGAGCCCGGGGCGGCCCATCTCGATGGTCTTGGGAGCGGTGGTGGTGTTCACGGCGATTCCTTCACGCGGGTGTTCGGGCCGGTGGGTCGGCGGGCGGCAGCAAGGCCACTTTCAGCTGATCGAACTCGGCGTCCAGGTCCAGCGTGCGCCGGGTGGTGGACAGTGCCGCCTGCAGATTGGTTCCGCCTGCTTCGGCCGGCTGCAGCCAGACCCACAGGCGTTTCTCGCGGATATAGAGCATGGTGAACACGCCGATGATCAGCAGCACCGCGCCGATGTAGACCAGGGTCTTGCCCGGCGCGCGGGCCAGCTGGAACACGCTGGCCTGCACCTGGGTGAACTGGCTGAGCTGGAGCAGCACCGGCGCCGGGTAGTAGGCTGCGTCCGACAGCGACAGCACGGCCTGGGTCATGAAGCGGCTGGTGGCTTCGTCGCCCGTCAGTGGTGGCTGGCCGGCGGCGGCCTGGGCGATCTGGGTCAGCTCGAACAAGCAGCCATTGAGAATGCGCAGCAGCACCTCGGAGATGCGCGCCCGCTCGGCTTCGGGCACGCTGGCCTCGACAAACTGCGACAGCGCCGGCAGGCCGCCTGGCTCGACCGAGCGGCCCTGGGCCTGGTCGTCCTGGCTGCGCGGCGCGGTCTGGGTGCCGGCAAACAGGCCGAGCGCGCGTTCGGCGGTCTGGCGCAACTGTTCGGCCATCTGCGGCTTGTCGGCCGGGGTGGCCTGGCTGACGTAGCGGCGCACCGCCTTGTCCAGCAGCGCCGGGTCGCGCAGCGCTGCATGCAGGCGCTGCCAGGTGTCCATGCCGCCTTGGCCGTCAGCGGGAATGCGCAGGTAGCGGAAGGCCTCGGCCGGGGTTTCGCGCACACCGGCCAGGAAGACACGCTGACCGTCCAGCTCGACCGGCAACATGTAATTGTTGTACTCGCGCGCCTGGCCGCTGGCGTCGCGCAGCCGGTAGCTGACAGACGGGCCGATGTTGTGCAGCTGCTTGCCCTTGTCGCCCTTGGCGCCGGAGCCCAGGTGCTTGTCCAGCGACTGGGCCAGATCTACCCGGCGCACATCGGTGGCGCTGCCATTGCCGCCTTCCGGGCTGGTGCCCAGGTTTTCGACATTGATCACCCTCAGGCCGGCAAACTCCAGGGTCAGCTTCTCGGCGCCGTCGTCGTTGCGCAGCTCGGTGCGCCCGCCCACCGTGCCGCTTACCTCGAAGGGCGCGCCGCTGCCGCGCAAGGGCACCGCCCGCAGGGTCAGCTGGCTGCCGCCGTCGTCGAAACTGCTCTGGTAGATCGCCACGCCGCGGTGGAAGGCCGGCTCGTTGACCTTGACCGTGGCGGCGGTCTTCAGGCCGGTGTCGTGGTCGTGGATCACGATCTGGCTGGCAAACAGCTTGGGCATGCCGGTGTCGTAGTACTCGACGATGAACTTCTTCAGCTCGATGTCGAAGGGCAGGTCTTGCAGCACCACGCCGTTGCCCATGTTGAGCACCGCCACACCGGCGCGGGCGCCCTCGGGCACCAGCAGGTTGCCGCGGAAAGTGGGGTTGCGCTCGGACAGCCGGTGCTGCGCCGGCACGTCCGCAATCATGCCGCCGCCGGAGAAGGCAGACTTGCCCAGCAGCGCCATCTGGGCCCGCACCACCAGGTCGCCATCGAGCAAGCCGCCGAGGCAGATCAGCACGATCGACGAGTGCGCCGCCAGGTAGCCGACCTTGTTGGCCATGCCCTTGCGCGCGGCCACCATGGTGCCGTTGCTGCGCAGCTGGGCGCGGGCGCGCCAGCCGTGGGTGATCAGCACCTGGTTGACCTGCGCCAGCACCGCCTCGGGCGTGCCGGTCAGCGTGCCGGCGGCCTTGTGGTGGAAGGATTTGAGCGACGATTCACGCACGCCCTCCTTGAAGCTGCGCAACTCGGCCAGGATCTTGGGCAGGTTGCGGGCAATGCACAGGCTGGTCGATGTGACCAGAAAGGCCAGGATCAGCAGAAACCACCAGGCGCTGTAGACCGCATAGATGCCGACATGACCGAAGACTTCGGCCCAGAAAGGCCCGAACTGGTTGACGTAGTTGTTGTACGGCTCGTTCTGCTTGACCACGGTGCCGATGATCGAGGCGATGCAGATCAGGGTCAGCAGCGAGATGGCGAAGCGCATCGACGACACCAGCTCGGTCGCATCGCGCAGCGCACGCGGCCCGGTGCGGGGCACCAGACCGGAGGAAGTCAGAGACATGGGTAGATTATCCGGGGTCAACTTGCCGCGAAGACGGGCGCCCAGGCAAAAGGCCGGTCGCTGATCGGCCTTGCGCATTCACAAGCGGGACAGTGCCTGCGTTGGCGCAAGCCGGTGCCCGGCTTAGCGCAGGCCCGCCAGGTAGTCGGCTACCGCCTTGATTTCCTTGTCGCTCATGCGCGCGGCAATGGCCGTCATCTGGGCCGAGTTGTTGCGCGCACCCGAGCGAAAGGCCACCAGCTGGGCTTCGGCATAGTCGGCATGCTGGCCGCCCATGCGCGGGTACTGCGCGGGGATACCGGCGCCCGACGGGCTGTGGCAGCCAGCGCAGGCCGGCACCTGCTTGGCGGCGATGCCGCCGCGGTAGATCTTCTCGCCCAGTGCCACGGTGTCCTTGCTCTTGGCGAAGCCCGGCTTTGCCTGCTTGCTGGCGTAGAAGGCTGCCAGGTTGCGCATGTCGTCGTCGCTGAGTGTCGCCGCTATGCCGGACATCACCGCATTGGCGCGTTTGCCGCTCTTGAACTCCATCAGCTGCTTGACCAGGTAGTCGGCATGCTGGCTCTGCAGGATGGGGTTGGCCGGGCTGCCGCGCGATCCGTCGGCGGTATGGCAGGCTATGCAGACCTGGGCCGCCTTCTCCTGGCCCTTGGCCAGGTCGGGCTTGGCGGCGGCCTTGCCTTCGGCGGCCGAGGCGGCAGGCGCCGCGAGCGATATCAGGGCAGACAGCGACAGGGCGAGCAGCGACTTCATGTCGTGAAACCTTGAGAAAATCCAGGCCTGTTGTCCTTGGCTGCCACCGGCCCGGGCCGGTGGCAGCGCCGGTTGAGCGGCCTGTAGGTGGGAAGGAGTGGCGGGGGATGAAAAGCAGTTTGGATGGGGTAAACCCGTCGATTTTACAATGCTCCATGAACACTCGCGCTGACGGCCGGAGCCAGAACTCCGATATCCCCTCCGACCCCGCCGTGCGCGAGGCCTTGTCCTGGACCCAGAGCGCCCGCTTTCTCACCACCGCCAGCCTGCTGAGCCAGCTGCCGGCACCGGCGCTGCCCGAGGTGGCCTTTGTGGGCCGCAGCAATGCCGGCAAATCCACCGCCATCAACACCCTGGCCCAGCACCGGCGGCTGGCCTTCGCGTCCAAGACGCCGGGCCGAACCCAGCACATCAACCTGTTCGAGCTGGGCCCGATGGGCGCGGCCGACGGCCTGTGGGCCGACCTGCCGGGCTATGGCTATGCGGCAGTGGCGCGCGGCGCCAAGCTGCGCTGGCAGCAGGTGATGGCCGATTACCTGGCCCGGCGCCACTCCTTGGCCGGCATCGTGATGCTGGTCGACAGCCGGCACGGCTTCACCCCGCTCGACCAGCAGTTGCTGGACTTCGTCTCCGAGCGGGTGGGGCGTGGCGAGGTCAAGTTGCTGGTGTTGCTGACCAAGGCCGACAAGCTCAACCGCAACCAGCAGGCGCGGTCGCTGGCGCAGGCGCAGAAGGCCCTGGCGGGCCTGGCTACCGATGTGGCCGATATCGGCGTGTCGCTGTTCTCGGCCTTGTCGCGACAAGGCCTGGGCGATGCGGCGCTGGTGCTGCACCAGTGGCGTCTGGCGGCCGCCCTGACCGATCGGACCACCCAGCCGGCCACCGCCGACACGGCGGCTGCAGTGGCAAGCGCCAATCCGCTGGCTTGATGCAGCGCGGGCCTGTCGCGGGCAAGACGCCGGGGCTGCAGCCCTGGCCGGCACACTGCAGCGCATGACCATCACCTGCTTCGCCCAGGCCCTGCCCCATGGCGTGACCTTGCAGTGCCGCGCTGCCGGCGCGGCAGACGCACCGCTGCGCGCGTTGTTCCTGCACGGCTTTCCAGAGGCCGCCTTCGTCTGGGACGAGGTGATGGACAGCCTGGCGCTGGCCGGGCTGCGTTGCGTCGCGCCCAATCTGCGTGGCTATGGCGGCAGCAGCGCGCCGGCCGAGGTGGCGGCCTACCGCGCCAAGCACCTGGTGGCCGATCTGGACGCCTTGATCGACGCCAGCGTGGCCCGCCCGGGTGCGCCCATCGACCTGCTGGTGGCACATGACTGGGGTGGCGGCGTGGCCTGGAATTACGCCGCCCTGCGGCCGCAGCGGGTGCGCCAGCTGGTGATCATCAATTCACCCCACCCCGGCGCCTTGTTGCGCGAACTGCGCGACAACGCCGACCAGCAAGCCGCCAGCACCTACATGAACGCGCTGGTGCAGCCCGACGCGGCTGCGCGCCTGGCCGCCAATGACTTCGCCGGGCTGTGGGACATCTTCGAGCGTCACGGCCCGGCAGCCTGGCTCACCGCCGCAATGCGTGAGCGGTACCGCGCGGTCTGGCGCCAGGGCCTGGACGGCGCGCTCAACTACTACCGTGCGTCGCCTCTGCGCCCGCCGCGCGATGCCCAGGACCGCAGCCTGCACGGCCTGGTTCTGCCAGCCTCGGTGGTCGAGGTGGCGGTGCCTACCAGCGTGCTGTGGGGCGATGCCGACCACGCGCTGCGCCCGGGCCTGCTCGACGGGCTGGACGCCTGGGTGCCGGGTGTGCGCATCCACCGCCTGGCCGGTGCCAGCCACTGGATCGTGCACGAGCGGCCCGACTGGGTGCTTGCCCACCTGCGCATCCTGCTGGCCGGCCTTTGATGCCATCGGCGCCCGCCCCGGGTCTGCCAATGGAGCGGGCCAGCGCGATGCGCCGCGCGTCAGGCGCCTCGCAGCAGCCGGTCGGCGGCGCGGCGCACCAGTGAGCGCGCGCGCAGCGGGCGCGCCAGGGCCTCGGCCAGCAGCCGCACCAGCGCCGGCTGACGCAGGGCCCAGAGCCGGCCATTGGCCGGCTCGAGCAGCATCACCATCTCGCTGCCGGGCTCGGTCCACAGTGTCATCAGGTGGCGCCAGCGGCCCTGCAGGTGACAGCGCAGATGGGTGCCCGGTGTGCTGGCCCGCGCGGCATCAAAACTGCCTGCCGGCCGGCGCTCGGGCCCGGGCATCAAGCCGGCCGGCACTGTGTCGAGCGTGCCGATGTCCAGCGGCACAGCCGCCGTGGCCGCCGATGCCTCGTCACGGGCAATGCGCTGCAGGCGCGCAATCTGGGGGGCGGCGGCGGCCAGGGCCTGGTCCAGTGCATGTTGCCGGGCGGCCGCCAGTCGCACGATGGCCCAGGTGAATTGGGCCGCCGTGACCGCCTCAGTCCCGGTCAAGTGCTCGACCAGGCTGTTGCCCAGGGACAGCAGGCGCGGCAGCTGGGCCGGGCTGCTGCATTCGATGTCGAAGGCCAGTTGGTTCATCAGGCGCCAGGCCGGATGGTCATAGGCCTCCAGCGGCGTGGCGTCTGACTGCACCAGGCGCAGCAGGACGGTTTGCAGCCGGGCCAGCAGATCGAGCGTGGGCGCGGCCAACCCGCGCTCCTGCCGCATCGCGTCGAACAGGCGCGCCAGCAGTTCGGCCCGCCTGGGGTCGGCCGCCAGCGGCGTGGCCGCAGGCGGCAGGTGCTGCGGGGCGCCTGGGGCGCCCGGCGCCTGCGGCCGCGCCGGGGTGTCGGGTGCCAGCCAGGCCGTGGCCTTGCCGCCCTGCAATTCATGCAGGTCCTCGCTGGGGCGGTAGTGGCTCAAGTCCGACCCCCAGGTGGTGCCGCCGCCAAAGACGATGGTGCGGTAGGCTGCCGGCACCACGCCCTGGGCCTGCAGGCGCTGGCTCGCTGCGGCATAGGACCGGCGCAGGGTTTCGGCCAGCGGTTCGGCCGCTTCGTGCATGAAGGCGACTTGCACCGGCTTGCCCAGCGGCAGGCGCTGCACGCCCCGCCACAGCGCCCGGGCAAAGCGCTCCGGCCCGAAAGGGTTGGTATCGCGCGCGACATTGACGTCATGCACCAGCGCCGAGGTGTAGGTGTGCAGCTCGCGCAACTCGGCCTCGGCCTCCTGCTTGACGAAACGGGCGCAGCGGGCGATCTCGATGTCCACCGCGACGTCGTCCTCGTCGATCAAGGCCAGGTCCTGCGGCCTTGCCGGACGCGCCGGGCCTGCCGGCGCGGTTGCGCCCGTCGCGGGTGCCAGGTCGGCCGAGATCATTTCGCGCAAGGCCCGCAGGGTTTCGGTCACCACTGCGCCGCGGTGCAGCCGCAGGGTGCGGGCCGGGTCGGCCTCGCCAGGGTGGTGCAGCGGCAGGCGCATGCGCCTGCGCTCCTGCACTGCATCGATCACCGCGTCCAGGTTCATCGGCACGCGCAGCAATTCTTCGGCGATGAAGTCGGGGAAGGCGGGCTGACGCGACATGCCGGGAGGTTAGCAGCAGCATGCCCGCGCCCAAGCCTCGAAAACCGCCGCGCGGCCCGACCAAGTCGGCGCCCGCAACGGTTTTGCCGGACCGCAAACGGGACGGGCCACCCGAAGGTGGCCCGTTGCAGGGGTGCGGCGTGCGGGCAGGCCGTAAAGCCTTGCACACAGCGCGCGCGCCGGTGTGGGGGGCCGCCCTGGGGCGGCCCCCGTGCGATCACATGTCCATGCCGCCCATGCCGCCCATGCCGCCCATGCCACCTGGCATGCCGCCGCCGGCGCCGGCTTCATCCTTCGGCGCTTCGGCAACCATGCACTCGGTGGTGAGCATCAGGCTGGCCACGGAGGCCGCGTTCTGCAGTGCAGTGCGGGTCACCTTGGTCGGGTCCAGGATGCCCATCTCGATCATGTCGCCGTACTCGCCGTTCTGGGCGTTGTAGCCGTAGTTGCCGACGCCTTCGAGCACCTTGTTGATCACCACGCTCGGCTCGTCGCCGGCATTGGCGACGATCTCGCGCAGCGGCTGCTCGACCGCGCGCAGCACGATCTTGATGCCAGCTTCCTGGTCGCTGTTGTCGCCCTTGATGGCGCCAGCCGATTGGCGTGCGCGCAGCAAGGCGACGCCGCCGCCGGCCACGATGCCTTCTTCGACGGCGGCACGGGTGGCATGCAGCGCGTCTTCGACACGGGCCTTCTTTTCCTTCATCTCGACTTCGGTGGCTGCACCGACCTTGATCAGCGCAACACCGCCGGCCAGCTTGGCCACGCGCTCTTGCAGCTTTTCACGGTCGTAGTCGCTGGTGGCTTCCTCGATCTGCACACGGATCTGCTTGACCCGGGCCTCGATGTCGCCGGACGCGCCGCTGCCGTCGATGATGGTGGTGTTTTCCTTGCCCACTTCGACGCGCTTGGCCTGGCCCAGATCAGCCAAGGTCACTTTTTCCAGCGTCAGGCCCACCTCTTCGGCGATGACCTTGCCGCCGGTCAGGATGGCGATGTCCTCCAGCATGGCCTTGCGGCGATCACCGAAGCCCGGCGCCTTGACCGCGACGACCTTCAGGATGCCGCGGATGGTGTTGACCACCAGCGTGGCCAGGGCTTCGCCTTCGACTTCTTCGGCGACGATCAGCAGCGGACGGCCGGCCTT